>MFZX01000035.1 GCA_001788095.1 Candidatus Roizmanbacteria bacterium RIFCSPHIGHO2_12_FULL_37_23 | reverse complement strand
GGGCCGTTAGGATTTATTTACGGTCCAATCATAATGATTCTATTTATGACTTCTTTAGAGATCTATACGAAGCACTACAAATATTAAAGCATCTACCAACCAACGATAGAGTATTTTACTCTATCGTTGGATATTGTTTTATACAAAAACAGCTTATGCTTCTGGGGCATCAAGCTTCATCCACATATCCTGACTCACGAATTTGGTAAGTCGGACACCATTTACCTCAGCTTTAACAGCATATCGAATCTGTGTGCTCCCAGATTTTGTTGTTCGAGTGTATTTTGTCTTTTTCACCTGACTTGCGGGGACCTTTACTTTGCGTCTGTTTTTTACATCGTAGAATTCAATATCCATATATTTTTTCACCTCCCCTCATTTTAGGCTCACTTGAACTCAAATGTTTACATTCTAATGAACTCAACATAAGTTTGTCAAGTACAAATGAATTTAATTTTGACAATTAATCAGATTAAGGCGCAATGACAGACTACCTTATCTCAACAAAAAAAGCCCTCACAACGAGGGCTTTTTTATAAATCTAATTTATACTGATGATTGGGTATCACTTGATGTCTTACAAACACAATTATCACCGTATTTTGCGCACGTTCCTACCTTACATACGCAATCATCATTTGTGCATACACACACTCCTTCACATACGCATTCTACTGCACAATTGCATCCACCAGCACTCGTTTCACTTGTCTGTTCTGTAGGTTTATCTCCTTGTACATCATCATCCATATTAAATATGTGTTAATTTTTAATTAATAAAGCGCCTGTATGCCAGCTATATCTCCTGATTCAAGAGTTCTTTTATTAGTATCACCATAATCTGCGTATCCGTACATGGTTTGCTCAAAGCAGGTTGGCTCATACAGATCATTAAGACCTACGCTATGGCCAAGCTCATGAGTTGCTATATTATCAAAATCCATCTTACCTGCAACTCCATTCGCTTCAGCAGACCAGTTATAATCTACATCATCAAAGATCATGTCCCATTCAACGAGCTGTCGCTGTCTTGGAGGACCGCCAAATATTCCCCAAACAATAGTAACTGCAATTGCATTACTATCACTTATTCCAGCAAAATAAACTTCATTAGAACCATCGGGAGATCCACTTGTTTCAGCAATGAGTATATTAGCTGTCGTAGATCCGTCTCCTAAGATATTATAAGAAGCAGCACTTTCCCACTGAGTAACTGCTGCATCCATTATGTTAAATAGAGTCGGACTGTCTAAACTTGAACTATTAGCAGGATTCATAATCCAAGGTTCAACTATCTTCCACTTTGCTCCATTTGCAAGAAAACCATAGCAGGAGGATGTTCCTCCACCTCCAGGACCACCTGCGTGGTCAGGTTTTGCATCGTAACCTCGTCCTCTATGGACTATTGCGTACCCCTCAACATCTAAATTAGTCTGTGGGTCGCGTCCTTTACCAAGATAATAAACATTTTCAGATACTTTTCGGGCTTTATCAGGAAGTGTAAAATCGTTAGATTGTTGTGCCCAAGCAGAAGCAACTGCTACAAAAAGAAAAAAGGTTAAAAATACTGCAATTTTTCGCATAAGAATAACATTCAAACTTATAGTTCATATATTTTATCTACTCATAAACAAAAAAGCAAATATCATAAACAAAATCAGACACCTTGCGGTGTCTGATTTTGTGATGTATACTGAAACTGTACAGTAAGAATCAAAATTACATCTTAAAGATCTAATCCTGGATCCGTACCTAGCTCGTACAGATCATCATCATCTCCACCATCTTCTGATGGGATTTTACAGTTATCAGTAGACTCTAACGTAGCGGTAAGAACATAGACGTCACCATCACTTGTGAAGGTGTATACCATGTTCTGTTTTTGGATAGAAGCAGTACCACTTGGACATACTCCGTTGGTTGTCTGAATGGTTGTCGCATCTCCAGCCTCATGTTGAGGATCCTGTGGAATTACTGAAAGATACTTACCTATATCCATACCCACTAAGTTGTTAACATCATCAGTAACGTCGAGACTCGCTGCCCCAGTATTTCTGGAGAAAGGAGTTCCGGTTGTACCTGGGAGAGTACCTCCGTCAGCAAGAGTTAAATCAATTGCTTTTCGAAGTGTCCCAAGATCTGATAGACGTTCTGAGTCGCGTGATCTCCTCTGCATCTCAACAGGGTTGAGAGCAAGAAGAATGAGCAATGCTAAAATAGCAATAATTGCCACTACGACTAACAACTCTATTAATGTAAAACCTTTATTTAAGTTTTTTTTGTTCATTAATTTCACCCCCTTTCTTCAAGTATGCTTCATTGACTAAATGGTTCATCTTTTCCAAAACTGGTAGCACTTACGCTAGCGCTTTGGGTAGCTGTAAGCACTATTCTTCCATTAAGTAACGTAGATACCTGCTGAAGCTTGCTTGTAGATAATATAGGAATGTCTGAGCGTGAAGTGTTTTGTATTGGTCTAAAATTATCAAAAAATACTTTTCCAATAAATATCATAAAGATGACACAATATATGAATATTAATGTTTGGAACCAATTTTTATTTGCCGATTTCATATTAATTCTCTTCTTGTATGTAAACTCTTAACGTAGCTTCATGCGTTAATCCACCTTCTGTATTATCAATTTGCAAAGCGTCAAGGCGAGTGTGATATGGTAGCTTTGCAATGGTTGACATCATATTTGAAAAATTACTATACGATCCTGATGTCTGCAATACAACCTCAACACTATCTAGACCACCTTGCTCTTCATGTGCCTTATCTTTGATTACAATGGTAAGATCTTGTCCATTTTGAGCAGCAGCTTGTTCAAACTGTGAAATCGCGAAAGCAACATCTTCGTACGACTGAGGGACAGTATTTTCCACAGCCTCAATTGCATTAATATTTTGGTTATAATCTGCTAGTAAATTATCTAAAAGTCGCAAATCTTCAGTAGCTTTTGCTAATTCAGCTTTTGTTCTAAGAGTAGTTTTTCTTTCAGTATTTAAAAGCAAACTTAATGCAATTACACATACAAGTGTTATGATTATTGCAAAAATTCGAATTAAATATGGATTTTTCTTAATATTATCTACCATATGAGCTTAATGCGAAAAATACTATTAACATCAGCTTGTAAGTTCGAATATGGCATAGTAACTTCTTTGGCACCTGAATCAGTTTTTAGCTTATTATAGAAAGCTAAGATATCGTTTCTATCCGCAATGCCTGAAATCTCCCACTCTTCTTTTGGAGAACTCGACATTTGAATGGATGTGAATTGGACACCAACCGGTGTCATATCAGAAATCTTTCGAAGTCTATCTCCTGTGTCCTGTTGGGTCATCATGAGTTTATTCACTCGACCAAGTAGTGAGTTCGTGCGGGTAACTTTTGAAGTATATGCCTGTCCGGGATGATTTTTTACAAAAGTATTTGTCTGTGCTATATCTCCTTCTCGCGCTCGATTCATGAGCTTAACAATAGCAAATGATGCAATCAATAAAACAATCAAAACGATGTTGGTAGATACTACAAGCGAAAGTTTGCTGAGCTTCTCTACTCTTCTCTTGTCTTCCTCAATAATCCGCATTTTTACAGAAGGGAAGAGATTAACTTCTGGATGATGCTTAGTTGTAAAAAGTCTTCGAGCAGCACCAAACGCTATAAGCAACGGGCTTATATCTTTTTCAGCATGTTTCCCTGTTGAGAAAAGCTTTTCATGTATGTGTTTTGCAATTTTCGTATCGAGTTCGAGTGCATCTTTAATCTCAGATACTAAACCATCATAGTTAATTCCCTCACTCGTCAACAATATGTTCTCAACTTTTTCACTTGTTTGGTTCTCCCAAAATGAAATTACTTTCTTTGCCGTTGCAACAATCTTTTCAAGATTGTCTTTACTTAATCTTTTTTTGGTACTTTTTGTATGTGTAAGATCAACGGCTACTGAAGAGGAAAAAACTGGAACTCCGTTTTCAAGAAGTATAATATTTGTTTCCTCATCCTGAAGATTTACCAGTAAACTGTTATTTTTTATATCATCCGCAATACGCGAGAATGATAAGCCTGAAGGCTCAATTGCAGTTAGCGGGAGTCCTACTTGTTCAAAAATCGATAAATATTTTTCAGCTGTTTCGCTTTTTAAAACAAAAGCTGAAACTCGAACCTCGTTCTTTTTTTCCGAAATTTTCTTCCATTGTAATATGGAATCTGTTGGTAAGGTTCCAGATTTTGAAAAAACTTCCCAATATACAGTTTCCGATAGCTGTGAATCTTTAACTTTAGGTAAAGTTATATCTTTAAGGAAAATAAGGGATTCAGGTATAGATAAAACCGTTTTCACATCACTGTCCTTTGGAATGTTTTTATCCTTCCATTTTCGAAGAGTGTCAATGATTTGATCTGTTGTCGCAGGAAGCTCAAGAGTGTCTAGAATGGTCAATACATGTTTTCCTCCGGACTTCTTAAATCCAGTTATGCGAAGCTTGGAGTCTGACCATTCGATTCCGAGAGAATAATAACTCATAGTATTTAATTTATTCTGTCACAACAATGTTTAAATTATACCAGATTAGCCTATAATTTTCAATCAAAGCTCCTTAAATGAGAGCGTTTGCCACCCTCCCTCTTTTGTAATTCCAAACAGTGCTTCTGCTAATGCAGGATCATACTCTACTTGTGAATTATTATCAACTAATATTTTTTCACCTAAAATTGCTCCATGAAAAGAGGAGTTTGCAGTAACTGCAATACAACCTTGATTCGCATAAAACAAAACGCTCTCGGTGTTTGATGATAAGGATATGGAGGGATCATCACAAATTTCTCCAGAACCCGGCACATATGTAGCTATAAAAAATAGGAATGCTGTGCCATTTGATCCAAACGTGACATTACTATCTATAATAATAGGTTCATCAGCGACAACAATTTGACTAACTTCTGTAATATCAGGCGTAAGACCGACAATACCGTTTGATTCGAAATTAATACCTCTTTTCACCCATATAGGACCAGAGACGTTAATGTTTTCATTTGATGGTTTAATAAGATCTCCATCTATTATAAGATTGCCAATAATTCCTGTTCCTTCAGTGCAATCTTGAGGGCCTCCCGAAGCATCTGCAATACAATCACCACTCCAATAATCCCCATCTCTTATGAGATGATCTTTTATGTCATCCACACCCATGTCAGGAAGAGGAACTGGATCTGGTACCGGTTCATTTTGCCATGGTTGTCCTGATGTGCAGTCGGCAGATGGGGTATTTGGTCCGTAAGGTATGCCGTTAATGTAACAATATTTAAAGTTTTCTGCATGTGCGTCTTTGGTTACACAAACACCAGAATCATTAGGTGCGATTTTATCAATATCTGTCACCGCCCACACAAATCCCTCGACTGCAGAAGCGGCATTTTTGCATGTCCCATCTGGATTATGATCACTTTTCGCTCCTTTAATATAACTGTTAGAAAAAACGTTGCCGTCAGAATCGTCTCTTCCAGTTACGACAGTGGTATTTCGCAATTCTACTCCTCCTACTCCACTATGTATCGCGTACTCAAATCCCGGTCGCAGGGTTGTGTCTTGGATTTCTGCCTCAATTCTGCGAACATATCGCCCAGATTTACCTACTGATTTGATTGTTCGCTTGCTTTCAGTTCCTGAAACAGTCACTTTGGCTGTTCCTTCGCCAATCGTAAGTTCGTATGTTTCAGGTGAAGATACACCATAACCAACTACATTTTTCACTTTATAAAATGCATCTTCAACACCGGAATTAGCTGCATAAAATGCGTCAGATGAAGCAGCTGTATTTCTTCCCATTAGTGATGCTCCATAACCGGTCTTTGTCAAAGAAATTCCTATCAATACAGATACAAGTCCAAGAACAAGTATGATTAAAATAGCTGCTGATCCTAAGTCTTTTTTCATAATGTTATACGTGACGCAACTGTTGTATAAAACGAAAATGGATGCGTTCCAATACTATCAGAAAATGATCCTTCCATGTCAATTTTGACTATTTCTGGCCGCTCTCCAATAGGTGAAAAATCAAAAGTCGTTATTTCAATTTCGTTTTGAGTCATTTGTGTAAAACCTGAAGTAGGGGGTTCACATGTTGGTGAGTCGTCAAGAGCCTGTTCCAGACTTTTTGATGTTGTATTGTACTTAAAAGTACGACATGGTTCACCTGAGATTTCAAGTGTAGCACTATCTGGAATAGTAATAGTCGTTGCGGATTGTATTGCTAATGTCATTGTCGAAATTGCTTTGCGGAAATCATCAGAAGAATATTCTATTGCATACTGTGTTGAACGAATGCTTAACGTATCCCACAGAAGCCGAACACTGACTATTGACAAAATACTTAATATTCCTGCTGCAATAAGCAACTCTACAAGAGTAAATCCTTTTTGTGATGATTTAGTGTTGCGTAACATAAGCATCTAGTTCAACTTTTTGGATACTTCCTTTTTCGGGCCACGATACGGTTACTAAAATCTTGCGCGTTGTATCATCGACAGGCGCCGATGCATCAGTACAAATATCATCACCACAGCGTCTTACTTCGGTTATTTCAACAGTTCGTGTAAACGGTTCTGGTCCTATTATTGGGCTACTCGTTAAAGATCCAAGTTCCCAAATGCCATCGGTCTCAGTAGGTTGATAAAACTGATCGGGAGGAGAATTTTCTGGAGTATCAACCCAATCCCATCCGGAATCACTCTGACTTTTCAGATAATAGACTGCTTCCATTCCTTCCTGTGCCAATGCCTGCGCTTGTGAAAACTTCTCACCTTGGACTGATGATTGCAAAGAAAGGGACAATAATACACCGATTGCAGGCAAGAAAATCGCTGCAAGTCCTATGGTGACGATCACTTCAACAAGGGTAAATCCAAAGTTTTTCATAATCTTTGTATGGTAATCTGTCCATCGGCGCTTATAATAACCTGTCGTGATTCACTATTTGCTCCCTGGATTGTAAATGTTGTTGCAGATGTTGCTCCCTGTATTCGACTAAAGACAACCTCGGCAGTTGGAGAAATTGTCACAAAATCGTTAATAGAATACGACTCAAGAGTTTCTCGCGTTGAAGATTCACCAACCCGTTGAATATCTCTAAACATCGTATATTCATCACTTGATACTTGGACTCCATATTGGGGTAATCCATTTTCTTCAAAATCATCAGGTTCTTCTTCTTCAAGAAGTTCTCCTGAAACACTTTTGCTTTGAGCAAGATGGATTGTCGAATCAAGTTCGGCAGTTGTATTATCAAGGATTGTTGTTTTCTGAAATCGTACGATGCTTAAGACAGAAATAAGAGAAAGGGTAGCTATGATGGATGTTGCAACGACAAGTTCAATCAGAGAAAAACCCTTACTCATCGTATCTTAGATGTTAATTGGTAAATCGGCGCAATGACTGCGATAGCTATTGCACCAACAATAACTCCGAGTGAAATCACAAGAGCGGGCTCTATAAGATCAGTCAAACGTTTAAGGTTCCTATCTACTTCTCCTTCATAAAAAGTTGATAATCGTAACATTGCTATATCAATAGTTCCGGTCTTTTCCGCCCCTCTAACAGTGCGAACTACGCTTTTTGGGAATAAATCAGATCCCTCTCGAGTTAACGCCTGAGAAACATTCATACCTTTTATGAGATTTTTTTCAATAGAATCACATGCGCGTCTATAAACTCTATTTCCTACAACATTACCAACCATAGTAAAAGTAGAAGAGATCGGAATTCCATATTTTAGTGAGCTTCCAACTATCCTTAAAAAACGTGCAAGAATGAATTTTTTTATTAGTTTTCCAAAAAGAGGGAGTCTAAGTATGTAGGGATCAATCTTTGCACGAATTGTATAGTTTCTTAAAGCAAAAAATAATCCGACAACTGACCCGATTATTAGAACAATTAAAAGTGCCCCATACGAGGTAAGAAAACCAGCAACAGTTGATACAATCCGAGTAGAAAGCGGGAGATCACCACCGAGTGCTTTTGTTAATTCCGTAATCTTTGGAATAACGAGAAATATAAGAAGTATCATGACTGCAAACGCAACACTTAATACGACAGAAGGATATAGCAAAGCAGATTTTATTCGTGCATAAAATTCGTATTCACGGCGCAATTCGTTTGCCAAATAACCTAGCGTCTCATCTAAATTACCTGTTTGTTCTCCTGCTTGTACTAATGCTACATAAAATGGTGAGAATGTTTCTGGGAATGTCTCTAGTGATTCAGAAAGTTTTTTACCCTGACGGATATTTGCAATAATATCTTCCACAATAAATGCTATTGCCTCTTTGTTTTCTTCCTCGTCATGATAAATACTTAATGCCTCAACCAAAGGTGTTCCTGTTCGTATCATTGAAGATAAATGGTCAGTAAAATCCATTCGTTCAGTAGCGCTTAATTTATATTTTTTTCTAAATAGTGCCAAAGAATATGCTTGACGTGCAGGAATGATTGAGAGGATATGCCAACCTTCTTCTCTGATTTGACGCGCAGCTTCTTCCCGATCAATTGCATCAATGTTACTTTTTTTCTGGT
The DNA here is from genome assembly GCA_001788095.1 of Candidatus Roizmanbacteria bacterium RIFCSPHIGHO2_12_FULL_37_23. Classification (GTDB taxonomy): domain Bacteria; phylum Patescibacteriota; class Microgenomatia; order UBA1406; family HO2-37-13b; genus 2-12-FULL-37-7b. The sequence continues at coordinate 31,666 of MFZX01000035.1, read as the reverse complement.
TGCCTTCCTTATTGATAAGGGTGTATACAAACTTTGTCATATTATTCCGATATCACTCGTAAAACTTCTTCAAGTGAAGTGAGTTTTTTATTAACTTTTAATAGACCATCATCGAGCATAGATTTTGAATGTTTCTTTGAAGCCGTTTTCCAAATATCACTGCTTGTCGCCTTATTATTTATTAACTTTCTAATATCTTCATCTACAACAATAAGCTCAAATATTCCTGTTCGACCACGATAACCTGTAAAATTGCACTCTACACATCCTTTTGATCGATAATTATTAACTATTTTTTTTCTTTTCTGAGCACTGAGATCGATAGTGTCCAGTCTTTGCTGTAGAAGACTGCTGGGTGGTACTTTTTCAATACAATGTTGGCAAAGGAGCCTTACCAAGCGCTGTGCAACAATCATGTTAAGAGTTGAAGCTAGCAAAAAGGGTTCAATTCCAAGATCAATCATACGCGGAATTACTCCTGCTGCAGTATTTGCATGTACGGATGAAAATACTAAATGCCCGGTCATTGCAGCATTCACAGAAATTTTAGCAGTTTCTCCATCACGAATCTCACCAACCATGATAATATCTGGATCTTGTCGTAAAATTGAGCGGAGTCCTTGTGCAAAAGTAAGACCAACTTGAGTATTAACTTGAATCTGATTTACTCTTCTTATTCTGTTTTCAACAGGATCTTCAACAGTGATGATATTAACATCCGGACTGTTTAAAAGACCCAGATACGTGTATAAGCTCGTTGTTTTTCCTGATCCTGTAGGCCCTGTTACTAGAAACATACCATGTGATTTACGAAGAACTTTTTCAACAGTTTCGTGATCCTCTTGTAAAAGACCCAATTCTTCCAAATTAAAGGTCGTTAAAGAATCTTTAAGAAGTCGTAGTACAACTTTTTCACCATATACGGTTGGTATAGTCGATACACGAAGTGAAATCTTATCTCCACGTTTTGTTTGAAACGAAAAATTCCCGTCTTGCGGATGTCTATGCTCATCTAATTTTAGCTCTGAGAGAATTTTTATGCGGGCTACGAGCGAAGCGTGCATTCTGATTGGAAGAAAAACGTTATCCTGAAGCACTCCATCTACACGAAATCTCACTAAAACTTGGGCGGCAAGCGGCTCAATATGAATATCTGATACATCCAGTCGAACAGATTGTTCCAGTAACTCCTCTATAATAGTTACAGCTGACCGATCTTCAGAAATTAGTTCTTGAGAATTTTGTTTACTTTCTTCATGTTTTGGGTTTTTGTATCGTTTTAATCCTTCTTTGATACCTGACTCTGTAGCAACATAAGGTACAATGCTTGTTCCAACGCCAATTGTTTTCCTAACAAGTTCTATAAGCTCAAAATCTGTAGGATCAAGCATTGCAAGGGAAACCGAATCTGTTGCATGGTTCCTATCAAAAGTTATGACTGTTCGTGCTGTTGCAAGAGATTCTGGTATTAAATTAAGCATCTGAAGCGGAATAATAGTTTTTTTGAGATCAACAAAGTCAACATCATAGTATTTTGAGAGCAGTTGACCAAGGTTTGCCTCGCTAAGAAGATTCTTTCCTAAGAGTACGTCAGCTATAGAACAATTCAGGTGTCGCGCTGTTTTTTGAGCTTGTTTTACATCAGAAGGAGAGATGTGTCCGCTTTCCTCGATAAGCTTAACTAGTGATGCTTCGTTAATTGCCATGTGATATAGAGCATACCTAGGCATTTTAGCCCGTGTGTAATTTTTGATCCTCGGATTCACACAGAGATAATTGCATTAGGAAGATCCATTATATACTATTTTGTCCTATTTCTCAACTAGTTTTATGGGGTTGGTATTACCTCTGCAGTAACGATAAGGCGTTTAAGTGTAGTCCCAGGTGGCCAACAGGTCATGAGCGTAATAGTTTTTTTCTTTCCACGAGATAAGAGATATTGGGCAGCTTCAGCTTGGACTATCTTTTTATTCGTGACTTTGTATGTATATTTCTCACCTTTATAAAAGATATAAATACTATCACCTTTTTCTATCTTCGTAAGTAAATAAAATACCGAATTATATCTGTTCGCTTCATAAAAATTACCTGAAGAATGTGCGAATAGAAACATATTTCCCACTTTATCAGGAGTAACAGTTCCTTTTGCATGAGCAACTCCTTTTGTAAGCGCTCTTTGATATATTTTTTCTGTATAAGGATCTACATTGGCTATAATCTTTGCATTTGCTCCTATTTTAGGGACAACAATACCAAATTCTTCATCAACGGGTCGAATAACTTTCTTCTGAGTGCCATCCTTTGTAGTAATCGTCTGATATTTAATCTCCTCTCTAATAACAGGAAAAAATGTAAAGAGAAATATCGCACATGCTATGACAATAAGCAAAATGCCAAAATATATAAGATAGGATGAGAGACGCTGTATGCGTTTAGGATTGTCTCTGTCTGTAGATGCCATAACCAAGAAGCCCAAGAAGAACGAGTATTCCAATAATAAGAGCTAGATTGCGGCCTTCTGTAGCTTGTCCGAGAATTTTCTGAAGATCAGATTCTTCAGGCGCAACTGTTGCAGTTGCTTCTGGTGTTGCTTCTCCAAGAGTTTCTCCACCTTCTTCTTCGCCACCTACTACTTCTGCACCCTCAGCACCTTCTGCTGGTATAGCAGCTCCTCCAGCTACAGGAATAGCACCTCCAGCTGTTGTAGTTCCTTCGGTGGTAGTAGTTGTGGTTGTTCCTGTGGTTGTTGTAACATGCACTACGCTGTCTGCAACAAGTCCAGAACCTATACCTTCTGCATTAAATGCTCGAATAGCGTAATAATATGCTTTTGCACAATCAGATGGTGTATCGTTATAAATTACCTCCTGGTTTGATCCAACAGCTATTGTAGCAATTCTTGTTGCTGCTTCTGCCACAAATGACGTGCTGTCTGATCGGTAAATTTCGACTTTGACTGTTTCTCCGCTATCGTCACCTGTCTTAAATGCTAGTCTGTATGTACATCCAGTCTGATTTTTTGAGTAAGCTGTTGGTGTCTTTGGACCTGTGGTATTTATATCAGCAGTTACTATCGAACTATCAACTGTATCTATACCTGCTACAGCTTGTGCAAAAAACTGATATGTTCCATCATTTGGAACAATGCTTGATGAAACATTACATATACCGCTTCCTCCTCCTGCAGCTACGGCTTTATCAGAATCAAATTGTGAATATGCAGCATCAGAAGGTCCTTTTTTAAAACATCTTACGGTAATTGCTCTTCCTTGTATGTCTAGGGTTACCCAATCTATTGTGAATTCTCGGTCTCCGCTTGAAGCAGGATCTTCTACTCGTACTGTCAAATCACCAGCATGAACCTGAGAGAAAGCACCTACAAATAGCATAAAAAATGCAAATAAAGTGATATATTTGCTTATTTTCTTTGCGTATGAAGGAAGTTTGCCTCTTTTAAGGGCAATGCCTGAAAGCACAAGAAGTGATCCAAGTGCAACAAGTGCACCAGCAAGAATCATCCATAAAGTTTTAGCTCCGGTTGCTGGCAGGCTAACACCAAGTACTTCACCCTCGCGAGTTTCTTCTTTCTCAACTCGGACAAGTTCTCTAATTTCTGATGCAACTGAAATCTCTACATCTGTCCCAACGAAGTTTGCTTCACCAATATTACCGTCTGTTCCAGCCTGTGCGAGAACTTGACTACCTCCTACAGATTGTCCTTGTGCCCAAGCAAGATCAGGATAAATTCCCGAATCTTGTGAAGACTGAATATCTGCAATATATGTGAGTGTTACAACTTCGCCTGGTATCATATCTCCAAGATTCCAATCTCCAGGGGAAGCATAAGTAGGCTCTGTTGTTGTCCCATCTCCTTTAATGTCTCCTCTAACTGACGAGCTCGCTGTCCAGCTTCCCAATCTGTATTCAAAACCGTCTGGAGGAAGATCGGTAACTGTAACATCTTCTGCCATTCCAGCGCTTTCTGATGCGGTTATAGTTAATGTATATAGTACATCGTCACCAGCTGTTAATACAGCTCCACCGGTATCGTTAAGTTTTTCTATAGTAAGTTCGGGGATAGTAGGTTGATTTCCGATTTCACATCGGACTTCGTCACCTGAGTTAATTCGAACTCTGTGGAAATTTGCAATAGTGTTGAATACAATGTCTTGACGGATAAGTTCCAGATCAGAATCACACGAGGTGCTTATCCATTCCCAACCTTCCTGAGGATCTTCAGTAAGATCATAAAATCCAGGATTTAAATTCTCAAATATAGCTTCTCCATTTGCATCAGTTGTATCCTCAAGGGAAATAAGTTCAAGAATATCAAGATTCATTCCCCAACCTTCGAGTGTTTGCTCACCTTCATCTCTGTCTCCGTCTCCATTAATGTCGCTATATTTTGTAACAATTATTCTTCCTCTTTGATAATTACCAATTGCACAATTGATTCCATCGATTGTGACATTCACCTCATGATTATTATCGTCATCAATTCCTCCCTCTTCTCCACAGCTAATATTTGATTGGATCCAACCTTCCTGAACATCTTCCGATAGATCATATAATCCTGTTGGGACAGTAAATTCAACAATTCCATCGCTATTGGTCTCGTCTGAGAAGTCGCCAAGATTGATCGTCCAACCTTCAAGCAGATCCTCGCCATCGTCGTGGATACCGTTGGCGTTTTCATCGTGGTACTTTGAAACGAGCACGTCGCCTGTATCGCGTGTATTCACATATGTACAGGTGACATCTTCACCTGGGGAAACCTGAACAAGGGCCGTTGATCCTTCATATTGATTATCATCTCCTGTGCATTCAAGACTGGTGAAGTGATAGTCAGTGATTCCTGATTCAGTGATTTCATACCTTCCTGCCGTAACAGGTTCTGTATCACTTGAGTCATGTCCATCGTCTGCATCAAGATACCATTCCCAAACAAGTCCTTCAAACTCTGTTACTTCTCCATCTACAGTACCATCTCCATCTGTATCAACATTTTTGATTACAGTTACTGTTCCCTGTCCTTGATTTCCAAAGTCATTTCCATCCGATTCAAGACCTGAAGTCATATTAACCTCATGACATTGCGGACTTGAGGTTTGCTGCCAACCAGCTTCTACAACTTCACAGACAACATATGTTCCTGGTCCAAGGTTGGTGAAGCTGTAATTTCCATCACTATTTGTCGTTGTGCTTTGCTCTTCTCCATCAAGTTCCTGATTATCGTTTTCGTCAATAAAGATGGTCCATCCTTCAAGACCAGATTCATCGTCTCTGCTACCATTTCCATCAATGTCGTTGTATTTTGTACCAGAAATGCTCCCATTTTGGAAGTTATAGAAAGTAAAGCTGTATTCTTCTCCGCTTACTGCTGGACCAAATGAATATGTTGTATCACCTAATTGTGTCCAAGTTCCTGGTGTCTCTTCAGATACACCATATGTATGTCCAGGACCAAGATCTGACCATGTGTAGCAGCCATCTCGTCCTGTGGTTTGTGTATCAACAGTTTGGCCATCTTCAAGAAGATATACTTCCCATTCAAAAACTGGTGATTGATCTTCTGTGGTATTAACGTCGCCATCACCATCCTCAACTTTACATGCAGTAACTGAGACGTTTTCGAAGTTGAAAAAATTATTGTCTTCACTGTCCTCACCTGCTGAAAGAACTACAGGAACTCCGGTTGGGGAAAGTGCAGTCCAATAAGGTGTTGGGGTTGAAATAACTTCTCTAACTTCGTAGGTTCCAGGTACAAGATTTGTAAATGAAAAGAATCCAAACACATTTGTAACTGCTTCAGCTATAAATGAATAGGCATCATTAATCCACTCGTAGAGTTGAATTGTCCAGTTTTCAAGAGGAGTCTGGTCGTCTGTTGTACTAAGATCACCATCTGCATCTTCATACTTGTAGCCTAAAATTGATCCTCTATCAGGCGCATTTGTAAAGGTACAGGTTATACCATTTTCAGCAAGATCAACAGAAATCGAATTTGTTTCACCGCTGGAGTCGTTCGAACATACCCATCCTACAAGGTGGAAATTTAATTGAGAATCTTCGCTTATAGTATATTGACCAGTATTTAGTGTCCGAGAATCGCCAGTGGGTATATCTTGCTCTCCATTTTGGATATCCCATGTCCAGTTAGTAGCTCCAGCTACATCGTTTGGATGATCACCAATCTGACCGCTTTCATCCCAATCGATATTTTTGATGATGGTGATTCTACCGCTGCCCTGATTGTAGAAAGTGTGAGAATATTCCTCGCCGCTTTGTGCTCCACCAAAAGAGTGAGTCGTAGCATTAAGTGCTATGAAACCCTCTACAGAACCCTCCTCAACACCATATGTATGTCCGGGACCAAGATCTGACCATGTGTAGCAACCATCTCGTCCTGTGGTTTGACTGTCTTCAGTTTGTCCATCAACAAGCAAATACACTGGCCAGCCTGAGTATGAAGTCTGATCATCTGTCGTTTCAAGGTCGCCGTCGACATCAATAATTTTACATGCAGTGACAGAGACGTTTTCGAAGTTGGCAAAATCAATTCCTAATGTATCACCACTTGAAACAACAAATGGTGTTGGCGTAAGTTCCGGACCGTATGTCTGTGTCCAACCTGGTTGTTGCTGTTCTTTGACAAAATAAGTTCTTCCTGCAAGAAGACCGAGAAATTCATACTCACCAAAAGCATCGGTAATTGCACTCGTTACATAAACTGCGACATTGTTAACGACTTCGTATAGATCAATTACCCAACCTTCGAGAGTATCTACGAGATCGTTTGCATCCAAAACTCCATCTCCATCATTGTCTCTATATTTAAATCCACCTATGCTCACATATCTAGCATTTCCAAAGTCTTTGCCAGTATAGTTTCCACCACTTTCAATTACTAAATCATAATCTTCATTATTTGCTGGGTATGTTTGGTACCAAACATTTGAGTCTGGGTTATCTTCTGAAACAGCATGATCTCCTGCAACACAAATGCTGAATGAATACTCTCCATTTACATCTGTTTGAGTCGTCTGACTTGATTCACCAGTAAGATTAATTGTCCAATTATCAAGTAAAGGCTCACCTTCATCTTTTTGTCCATTTCCATTAAGATCTTCCCACTTTAATCCTGTTACTTGTGCACATTCAAAGTTTCCAAAGTATCGTGTCTCATCTCGAGAAGCTGTTAAGGAAATATCAACAGCAAGAGGTGTAGTATTATCCCAATTATCTTGAAGAGTTTCGGTTACTGTGTAATTGCCTGGACTCAGATCTGTAAAAGTTGTACATCCATTTTCACCAGTTGTTTGAACTGCACCTGTAGGTGTAAGTGTCATTTCCCAACCGCTCAAAAGACCTTCGCCGTCGTCTCTTATTCCATCTCCATTAACATCTTCAAACTTACATACAGTTATATTTCGAAGTCGAGTATCATTAAAAGTGCAGGTGACCTGATCGTTTGGACCAATCTCGATACTAGAAACCGTGTCACCGCTAAATGTACCTAAAGGAGCTCCGCTCGCGTCAGCGCATGATGCAGAATCAAGCTGCCAACCACTTGGAACGGTCTCGCTTACTGAATAAGTACCTGCGTCAACTGAGATAAAACCAGTATTTCCTGTTCCACCAGATGTTGTTATGCTTGGCGTAGGTGTTGTAGGTCCAGTGACAGTGAAATTAAATGTTCCATCATCTCCTGTAGTGTTTTTGACGATTTTAAGCTCACCTTGATTAAGAGTGTTTGTAAAGGTACAAATAATTGATTCTGAAGATGAGATAGCTACTTGAACACTAGATGTTCCTGATTCACCCGAAGTACATGAAACTGTTGTTGTATAGTTTGGATCTGTTGTCTCTGTTATTGTATAGGTTCCTGGAGCAACAGAAAGAATTTCTTGTCCACCATCTCCTATATCTTGAACATTGTTTGAGTAACTTGTACCTGTCACTAAAAAGTCCCAAAGACTTATATCATCTGGGACTACATCCTTAACAATAGTTAGATTTCCAGGTGGTATAACTGCATCAGCTGAAAGTGAACGATCTTGATTTCCAAGATTATTGAGATTCCAATCGATTAAACGCATGTGATAAGGTGAACCGCTGATCCCACCTGCTGAAAGTGGTACTCCGTCGCTATCATAACCCCAGTCCAGTCTGCTTGCGATATGTCCTCCCCATGCGAATACTGCAGTTTCACTATCTGGAGTGAAAATAACTTTTATTTGTGTCTCGGATTGGCTTGCAGTTAAACTTCCCTCTGAAACATATGACATTCCAGTAATAGTTCCACCATACAGGGTCATGAGTCTTTCACTTGCAGGAAGTGAATTAAAACTTGTTGCTGGTTGTCCAAGAACCGGTGATCCTGCTGAACTTGGTGCAGGAATAGGGAATGTTGTGGTTGTTCCAGATAATCCGGAAACCCCGTTTGTTGGATCGATGCTTTCTGCTGAGTGACCAAATGGAGTATGCGGTTCAAGCCTGTCAAAGTGTGTTAGATAATCAATTGCGTGTGTATCACTGTGCTTGATATCATACCCAAGTATCAATTCAACTGATGTTCCCGTTGGTAAATCAGTCATTATTGTTCTATAAGGTATAGAGAGGCCTTCTACGTAGTGAGAATTTGAGCCTCCAGCATTTCCGTTCACCCAACCTGCACTCCCTCCAAGATCGAGACAATTATTTGGTGTGCCACTTGCTCCATTTCGACATTGTTCAATACTGGCTGCTGGTTGTCCGTCAGTAAAACTCGCTTCTGCTACTAAATTTCCTGCGGGATCATAGACTTCTACATAATATTGAGGTCTGTAGGTACCGTCGAGCTGGTAGCTCACTTCAAACACGCCGTTTTCATTGGTTGTTACTGTTGTCTCGAAACTAACCTCAGGCTCATCATTTGAGAAGATAACCAGTCTATAATCTGTATTTGGATCGAAATTTGTGCCCGTGATAAATACTACTTCTGTAGGCGCATAATCTGCTTTATCTGTAGTAACCGTTGCATCACAACCGTTAATTGAGTTTTCAAAACATTGGTTTGTCTCAACTATTTGCATAGCAACAACTCCATCAACAAGAGTTGCCTCTTCTGTATTTTCAGTTTGTCCTTCAGTAGATTCTGTTGATTGTTCTTCAGGAGGAGCTCTTTGTTCTTCGGTTTTTTCTTCGGACGTACTCTGTGGATTTTCTTCAGTTGGTGAGATAGTTTCTGTTGGAGTCTCTGTTATCGTAAGCTCTGGGGTTGGTGTGATAGTGATATCTGTTGTTGGCGTTGGGGTAACTTCTTCAGGATTACTTTCAGCAGTAACTATACTCTCTTCTGTTGGTGATTCGGCTTCTGGTGTTGGTGTTACTTGTGCCTCTTCTGTAGTTTGAGCGTAAACAGGGATATTTATTGCCTGAGGAACTGCAAGCATATAAGGAGAAAAGGCCTGCAATAACAGCATTGCTGAAGAAATTGCGGAGAAAATTTTCTGCGTAAAGAGTTTTCTCATTAGATTTATGTATTAAGACCTAAGTCTGGCATTATACCATCCTATAGACATGAATACAATAGGTAAATTCTGAATATTCTTATAGGTCTAAATTTACAGCTATTTTTAAGGGTAATTTAATCTCCGTATGATAAAGTTTTCTCCTTGTTATTCTTTTTCCAAACTATCGAAAGGAGGTGAAAAATATGCAAAAAATGCGGCTTCTTTTAAGTCTTATTATTGTCGCCCTCACCATGGGCGGCATGGTAGGAATTACGGGCGCTTTCTTTTCAAGTGAGGCAAAATCCATACAAAACCTCTTTTCTTCCGGCAGTATGGAAATTGTTCTTACTGATCTCAACCAAACAAGATCTGCTATCTTGTCACACAGTTGGGAAGGAACAACTCTCCTCCCAGGTTCAATTATTCCAGAACAATCTATTGTTATTCGCAACAATAGCAATGTTCATGCTGATCATTATGACCTTATTTTTTCTTATACAGGGAGTGGTGATCTGGCAAAAAATATCATCTTGACAGATGCAAACAGCGGATTCAGATATGGCGTATCTCCTGAAGACTTTGAATCAGTAAACCTTATTACTGGACTCAAAGGTGGAGACGACGTTGATTATGATATTCAAAAAGGATCAGATGGAAGCCAGATTGGAAATATCGATGGAGCTGACGGGACTACAAGAGACAATAGAATCTCACTATCTGAGCTTGCGGCCGCTGGGAAAATTAGAATTCAAAAAGCTGAGGATTCAGATGGAATGCGGGCTAATTCTGAAGCTACTCTGTGGTTAAATGCGATGGTTGATCAAAATCTCACTGCTCAAAATGCAAATATTGAAGTAACTATAACTATTGGCCTTGATCAAGATGCATCGCAGTTATAAATTAAAACTCTTATCAGTGGCCAAGCTGAGCTTGGCCACTGATAAAGCAAGCAAATAATAATTATGAGGCTAAAAATAATGATCAAATATTGTGGAATCTTTTTATATTTCTCTATTATTGCTGCGCTAGCTACCGTTCCAATTCTTCACGCAGCGGTTCAAAATCAGTTTGTAAGAGATGTCTACCTTCTAAAAGTAACCTCTAATTCTATGAAACCAGTCATGCGACAAGGTGATATTATCGTTGTTAAAAAAGTAAGACAATATGTTACAAAAGATGTCATCGCCTATGTGAATGGAAAAGATAAAAAAAATATTACCACTCACCGTATTACTAAAACTTTTGGGAATAATGAGATAAAAAGTTACCAAACTAAAGGTGACGCGAATACAAAACCTGATCCAATAAGCATAGCATTGGAAAGAATTCTTGGAAAAGTGATATTTGTATTCCCTTTTGTCGGATTATTAATAGATATAAGCCAGACACTGCACGGTTTTGTTTTTCTTCTTATTATTGGAACAATAATTGTATATCAAGAACTTCAATTTATTTTTAATACAATCAGAAATTGGTATAATAGGAGCCCATGAGCGGTGAAAAGGATAAAAGTAAATTAAAGGAAGCAGCACTGAAAGGAGCCGGATGGGCTGCGGTAATAGCTATTGGTCTTGTTGGTCTTTCTATCATCCTTTAACCAAACGTAAAGGCGAAGACTTCTATTGGTTCGTTTAGAAACTGTAAACGAAGGATGTGTTCTTCAGACTTATCTAACTTAAGAAGCTTATACAATCTGTCTGTATCAACCTTGACGATACCGTTTTGGACATCTTTTCCAGAGACTATAGCGTTTATTGGTTCGTTATCGAGAAAAACTGCAATTTCTGGAATACCTTTTCCATGAGGTTTCATAACAAGATAAACTTCTTTAGCTTCAAAATTAAGCACAAGTGACGATCCCTTTTCTGCCTGCGCATACTCAGCATGAACCTCCCACTTCCCTCCATAAGCAAAGAAGTGTGAGTTTATTGATTTCGGAATACTATATTGTGATATTCTGTCCATTACAATCTCTTCTGGAGAACTAAATCGTTCAATACGTGCATAGCCAAGATATGTCTCTGGTGTTCTTTGATATAAAGGAAGATTACTAGGTAAGTTTGTTAATTCTTGATCAGGCATTTTTCCGTCTTCTGCAAGCAACTCTCGAATTTTCTTTTCAGTCTCTTCATATTTACCTTCACCGAAGTGGGTAAACCGAATTCTACCTCGTTTATCGATCAGATAATGTGCTGGCCAATATCTATTGCGGTAACTTTCCCAAATTTTATAATTATTGTCTTGAACAACGGGGTACGTAATCCCATATTCCTTTGTCGCTTTAATAACATTATTGCTCTCTTTTTCAAACTCGAATTCTGGCGTATGCACTCCGATGATAACGAAACCATCATCTTTATACTTTTCATACCATGATGTAAGATAAGGAAATGTTCTGATGCAGTTAATACATGTATATGTCCAAAAATCTACAAGCACGACTTTCCCCTCGAGAAATTCAAGTGTCAAAGGATCAGAATTTAACCATTGAGTTGCTCCACTAAAATTGGGATTTGGAGCCTTTGGATAATCATTAATGATTTCATCCAAAGTTGATGTCTTTGGCATATCCTCATCAGAAACCTTAAATTTTTCTAGTTCTTTTTTAACAAACTCATTATCTTCAATACTCGTGATACCCTCACCATATTGCGGGAATTTTTCCAAAATAAATACTTGAAATTTCCTATCTATATTAAAAAAAATCATTAATGCAGTAAGAAGAATAAGCATACCAAAAGCCTTCTGGATAGAAACTGATCTTTTTTTCAAAACAGGAAGTGTATTCAAAACTCGAGCCCCTCCATACGTAATAGCAAATAGTGGTATTGCTGTCCCAAGTGAATATGCAGATGTTATAAGTAGTAAATCCAATGTAATTTGACTTGTTGCTGCGAGTGCGAGCACTGATGCTAAAATCGGGCCTACACAAGGAGTCCAAACAAATCCCAGAGTGACTCCAAGCATTAATCCTCCACGGAATCCGGTGTCCTGAGCGTTTGGATTTATATTAAATTTTGCGATAAATCGCTCCATCAAAGCTTGTATGCTAGGAAAAAATATTGAGAGCCCGAATATTATCAAAAAAATAACTGCAAGATTTCTCAATATTTCTGTTGAGATTCCTAATGCTTTTGCAAGAGCAAAGGAAAATACAGCAAAAAAGGTAAAACTGAGTATAAAACCAGTAATAACTCCAAGAGGTCTTCTTTTTCCCCCAGTTAACGAACCTGATAGAACGATTGGTAATATCGGAAGAATACACGGAGATAAGATGGTAACTATTCCTGCGATGAAGGCAAATAAAATCAGTACGAACATTTCATGCATTCTACCACACTCACTTTTCTTATTGCATTTTCAGCCTCAATATATTACTATAATTATATGGTTGGAATCATTATCAGATTATTAGTAAATGCTCTCGCCATCTTTTTCACTGCGCAGATCTTGCCCGGAGTTACTGTTGACGGTTTGCAATCCGCCCTTATTGTAGCTGTTGTTCTTGGAATTATTAATACGTTTGTCAAACCAATACTTATCTTCTTTACCCTGCCCCTAACTATCGTAACACTAGGACTCTTTACCTTTGTTATTAATGCTCTTTTGATTCTGCTTGCCAGTTCTTTAGTGCCTGGTTTTTCTGTTGATGGTTTCTTGTGGGCTCTTATTTTTAGCTTTGTCTTATCTATCGTGAGTTCAATACTTATCTGGATAGTGAAGTAAGAGGTAAAAAAAACTTAATGTATAGTCTCTCCTGTTTTTTCTATAAGTAATGTCTTATCTTCTTCTCCACTTTCAAGTTGTATTTTCTCTACGACTTTCGATAATTGTCGTGTTCTTGTAGTTTCAACTTTATGGAAAGTACTCGAAACGGTTTGAATTTGATTTCCTAATTTATCGAATTCTTCATTGTATAAATCAAATTGTTTTTCAAATTCCCTAACATGTGCAACGATCTGATGAATATTTTTCTGATATCTGAAGTTATCATAAGCTTGCCTCACCATTCGAAGAATCGCTGTAAAACTAAAAGGTCCAGCTAAAATGACTTTTTTTACCATTGCTTCACGCCATATCTCGTTCATCTTATCGTAGATATAAGAAAAAATCATTTCGTTTGGAACGAAAAGAATCACAAAATCAACTGTTCTTTCTTCAGGATTAATATAATCTCTTGTTGTTACTTGTGAAATTTTCTCTTTTACATCTTTTGCAAATGCTTTTAGAAATTGCTGTTTACTAGCTCTATCTTCTGTTTCTGTGGCTCTCTGAAGATTTGCATATGGAAATTTAACATCAACATTAATTTTTGTTTTATCAGGAAGAAAAATAGTAAAATCAGGACGAGTTGATCGAGAGTCTTGTGCCTTATTGAACTCAAAATCAACACCTTTTACAAAACCAACCATTTTCAAGAGGTCTTCTGCCACTTGTTCACCGAACTGACCCCTTAGTTGATTGTTGGTTAAAACTTTTTTAAGTCCTTCTGTTGTAACCGAGAGTTCTTGAGTGATCTTTTGATGATCCTTCATCTGTTGAAGAATTGATTGAGATGTTCTATCAGTATCTCGAAGCTCTTTTTGAATAGTGTCAACCATTCTCTCAATTGTTTTCCGTTTGTTTTCTAAATCTGTTGAAATTGCTTTTCTCTCTCCGCCAAGACGTTCTTCTGCGAGTTGTATAAGCTGTTCTCGGGCGTCTTTCATATACTGTGGTATAAGTTCAGCAAGGTGTTTGGCAATAGCATCAGGAAGACCATCTTTCTCGCGTCTTTTCTGAAGAAACCATAAAAAACCAGCGGCTATAACTGCACCAATAAGAAGACCTAAGAGAATATCATTGGACATAGTAAGGGTATTATACAGGAAGATTAGAGGAGATTTGTTCCCTTGAAAATCTTTGGCTTAAGCCATTCTTTTGGAGCTTGGCCTTCACCTTTAGATTCCTTTTGTTCTACTGTTCCCGGCTGTTGCTGAACGTCGCCTCTTTCATCAAAAACAGGCTCATCATAATCATCGCCAACCATTTCAACTTCAGGTTGCTGTTGAGGCATAACCGGTTGTTGAACTACTTGTTGTTGCTGTGCCGGACGGGGCTGTTGTCCAGAACCTTGTGGAAACGGTTGATTCATTCTCGGTTGCCGCTGTTGAAGCGGTTGTTGAGGAGGATATTGCATATATTGCTGAGGCTGCAGTGACTGTTGTGCTACGTTAATATTTCCTGGAAGCTGACTTCCCCGCTGCATTGATTGAGATATACCGATAGGAGATTTTACAGCACCATTGTTTAACAAAAATGCACTAGCTTCAAAAGTATTCGCGCTTACAGAATGAGCAGTGAAATTATTTGTTGCAGATACAATTCCTGCATACAAATTAGTAGCAATATTCTTATCTAAGTTTATTCTTAATGTTTTTACTATATCTAAGACCATCTCTGAAACAGAGGCGCTTTTCTTATCAACATAATTGACTGTTCCATAGTTGGCATTGGTAAAGTGTCGGTCGATATTAATAATTTCAACACCTGTAAATTGATCTTTATTAGATGTATAGAGCGTCCCAAGTGAATTTAAAGTAGCTGTATATATTGTAATAATTACATCAGGCCTGCCACCTGTGTAATTAAATGAGACTTTTTTGGGGTCGAGCTTTGCTGAACCCTCTCGAGGTTGAATAATAAGATTAAATGCATTTTCTTCAATATTGTATGTAACTTTATCTACGGAGCCTTCTGTATATGGGAAAGATACAACGAGATTATCTCCATCAGACACCAAGGAAGTCTGGATTTTGTCAATTCCAGCAATTCTACTCTGTCTATCAATATCACCATCACCACCACATGCAATACTGGCGTTTTTTCCCATCTGAAGAAGAGCAAGATATAGTGCGGTTCCTGAAGCTATTGAGTCGAGTGTTGGATTTGTTGGCAAACAAATTGATATCGATTGCCGCTCAGCCAATATTTTAACTATGCGGGCAATCTCCGCGTCGTTTTTCATATACTATAAGATTTTATCACATCACCCGCCTGTATGTCAAGTTGAGGCTCAAGCAATAAGCCTGCCTCTTGGTCCTTTTTTGCCCCTTTTACATGTTTTGATCGCTGCTTTATTGAAGATAACATCGCTTCTCCTTTCATTTGGTTATCTCTATAAAGCTCTAACTTATCATTTAACTCAAACTTGCCTTTAGTGATTTTTACTCCGGCGATTTTGCTTCCTTCAATGGTAAAAACAGCCTGTAATTTAGCCTCGCCTTTCAAATTTTTTGACTTTTCTTCACGCTCTTTGAGTAACAATGATACTTCGGCAAGTTCCTCAAGAAGCTTATAGATTATTTTATAGGTTTTTATAACAACTTTTTCTTCCATAGCTATTTTTTCAGTGCTTTGAGGAATTTTAGCATTAAATCCTATTATGATTGCTTTTGAGACCTTAGCTAGAAAAATATCAGATTTTGAAATCTCACCGATACCATATAAAACAACTTCGATATTCTCATTTTCTAAGAGAGGAGGTAGTAGCGCCTCTATTGAACCTTTACTATCAGCTTTGACAATAATCATAAGCTTTTTCCCTTCATCTTCCTTGAATATAGAGTCACTCTCTGTATGTTTTTCAAGTTCATTTTTTGCAACTTCAAAAGATTTTTTTTGCCTTGAAATCTGAACGCCGACTTCTGGTAATTCTTTAAATCCTAAGAGCATAAAAGGCATTGAAGGTGTTACTTCTTTAACAGAACTCCCTCTGTCTGTGATGAGAGCACGTACTCGAGCTTCAAGTTCTTGCGCATAAATGGTGTCTCCGACTTTCAGTGCCCCGTTTTTTATGATGCACGAAACAGCAATCCCTGCTTTTTCATGTTGTGTTTCAATAACATACACCTCAAGTTCGCCTTCAAGGTCATAACTTAGATCTTGTTCTGAGGCTACTAAAAGTATCGCTTCTAACAAATCGTTAACTCCTGTTCCACTTTTTGCTGATATAGGTATGACAGGAATTGTGCCACCCATATTTTCTGTTAAAACATCATGTTTGGATAAGTCTTTATTAACTTTTTCAACATTTGCCCTTTCGAGGTCTACCTTGTTGATCGCAACAATAAATGGAATTTTTGCTTGTTTAATGTGTGATATGGATTCAATCGTTTGAGGCATTACTGAGGCTGTTGCGTCAACGATGAGAATCGCAATGTCTGCTACTTGAGCTCCACGTGATCTTAATTTAGTAAACGCTTCGTGTCCGGGAGTATCAATAAAGGTTAATCTATCTGCATCATATCCTTTGAGTGGAATTTTCGCTTCATACGCACCTATACTTTGTGTGATCTCACCGGCTTCTTTTGAGGCTAAATTACTCTTACGGATGTAGTCTAAAAGAGTGGTTTTCCCATGATCAACATGTCCTAATACTACAACTACTGGTGGTCTGTGTTGCTTTGTTGGCATGATAACAGATTTTAGAATTTTCAATTTTCAGTTTCATCTTTCTTCTCTTCACTATCATTTGACTTACTATTATCAGATTGGGTATCATCTTGTTTTTGCACACCATCTCCTTCGCCTTCTCCTTTTTCTTCTTGGGCTGGTTCCTCTGTCTCATCTTTTTCACTCTCTGCTGGTTTTTCTGGTATATCCGATTTCATTTGAACAATATCAATTTCATACCCCGTAAGTCTGGATGCAAGATTTACGTTAACTCCGTTTTTACCAATGGCAAGTGGAGCCTGTTCCTCACTTACTGAAACCTTTGCATGTTTCCTCTCTTTATCTATTTCAATTGCTTCGACAGTTGCAGGCGATAAGGCCTCGCGAATAAACAGTGAGTCATCTTCGTTATGTTGAATTATATCTATCTTTTCATTTCCTCCAAGTTCATCAGTCACTGATTTAACGCGAATACCCTTTTGCCCAACACATGCTCCTACAGGATCAACACCAGTCTGGTCGGAATGCACGGCAATTTTTGTACGATCTCCTGGTTCACGAACTACTTTAAAAACTTTTACAGTATTACTCGCAATTTCGGGAACCTCTTTTGCAAAAAGCTGATGTACTAGTTCGGGGTGAGATCTTGAAACAATAATACGAGAGTTACCAAAATGGTCTTCTTTTATTTCTTTTATGAATACAATAAGCGTGTCATTTAGTCTATAGTTTTCGGATCTTATCTGTTCTTCCACAGGAAGCATACCTTCTGCTTTGCCAATATCAAGAAGCACATTGCGACCTTCAAATCGAATAGTACGACCCTTAATAATGGTCCCAACCTGACCCGTGTAGTGTTTGACAATAGTCTTTTTTTCAGCCTCTCTAATTTGCTGGAGAATAACTTGGCGAGCAGTCTGGGCAGCGATACGGCCAAAACCTGGCGGAGTGATATCCTTTTTTTCTTTTAAAATATGCATTTCACCACTATCTTCATTTATCTTTACTTCAAGACCTTCGTCTTCATCTTCGTTAACGTGTTCTGTCCCATAATCTTTTTTATATGCAGCCATCACAGCTGCCCGGATGGAATCTAACACATCGTCTGGAGAAATTCCCCTTTCAGTCGCCACTTGGTTTAGCGCGAGAAAAAACTCACTTTTGATTACTGCCATGGTTCGATAATTTTAGCACACAGCACGGGGAAGATCAATGACGCAATGAATTGGTTATAAACTATCCAACAGTATTTATGGGAATGTTCTTTATAAATGCATTAATATTTGTGAAGGTTGTATTAAGAATATTCAAACGTGCTTCTTGACTATTGAATGCATTGTGAGGTGTAACCACGACTTTAGGATGATCTATCAGAATATGATCAAACATAAGAGTCTTATAATCTGCTTTTTTTCTAAATTCAGAAGAGATTAACTCGGCTTCTTCTTTTAAATTCCTTTCTTCCTCCAACACATCCAGCCCTACACCAGCTAAAATATTCTTTTCGAGACCCAAAAGAAGTGCTTCGGTTTCAATAAGACCACCACGAGCAGTATTTATTAAAAATAATCCAGGTTTACACTTTAATATGTTCTTTTTGTTAATAATATGTCCTGTTTCTTTTGTTAAAGGAAGATGGAGCGTAACAAAATTTGACCGAGATAACAAAAAATCAAGTTCTACAAATGTACAAAGGTATTTGTCTTCAAGGGCAGGATAATGACTTCTGTTATACACTAAAATATTCATTTCAAATCCTTGGGCTATCTTAGCAACTTCTCGCCCGATCTGACCGAAACCTACAATTCCAATTGTCTTTCCTCGTAAATCCATACCCATCAAATTATCATTTTCAAAACTACCACCTTTTGTACGTCCTATTGCATCGTGAATCTTTCTTGAAAGTGTAAGTATTAATGCAAAAGCGAATTCTGCAACTGTACGGTCTCCATATCGAGGGATATTTGCAACAACGATTTCTTTGTTTTTACAGAAATCAAGATCAATATGATCAAAGCCTGTGGAACGTGTTGTAATAAATTTAACATGTGGAAGCTGAAGGAGTGTGGATTTGTTGAGTTGAGAATAGATAAAAGGACTAATAATTTCCAGGCCACTATATTTTTTTGCGTTTTCTGGGAGAAGTTTTTCTGGTGTAATAAGAGCATTAGGTAATCTCCTTTTTATTACATCAAAAGCCCAGTCGTCTACTTCGAAAAATCCGATTTGCATAGGGTCCAGGGGGAAGGATTCGAACCTTCGTAGCCCGAAGGCGCCAGTTTTACAGACTGGTGCGATTGTCCACTCCGCCACCCCTGGTATAGATACCAATTATACCATTTAAATTTTCTTATACTGAAAAATCCATACTTGACAAACCTTAGGTTTTTATGCATAATAACCTTATGTTAATACCAACAACTAAAAATACAAAAACTGTAACTGATTTGCGGGAAAATACTCTTAGTCTACTTAGAGATACGCAACGACAGGGACACTTATATATATTCCATCGATCGAGTCCAAAAGCAGTCATTATGTCTATTGAAGAATTTGAACGAATCAATGAACTGATCGAAGATTATCTTGATGAATTAGATGCGATTCAGCTTGCTCAAGAAGAACCGGGCGAGCTTATACCATTTAAGGAAGTTGCAAAAAAATACCTGAAAGACAAGAATGTATAAGGTCGCTATCACGAAGAAGGCAGAGAAACAGTTATCAAAACTTCCCTCGTTATATCAAAGGTCAATAGCTAGAAAATTACTCCATCTCAATTTCCCTTTTCCTAAAAATCTTGATGTTAAAACAATGACAAATATCCCTCAGTTCTATAGGCTAAGAGTTGGACAAGTTCGTGTTATATTTCAAATAAAAAAGTCCATAAAAGAAATCTGGATAAGAAAAATTAAATATAGAGGAGGCGCGTATAAATAACAGCCAACACTTCACTTTGCTCAGTATCTACGCTTCACTCTGACCAGGAAAGACTTTTTAGTTTTACTCAACCATATCAAACTATCGTAACTGAGGAAAGGATTAGAACCTCTTGGCTTCTGATATACTAAAATTCTATGGATGAAACTAATCAACAGGATCAACCAGTTCAAAATATAGAAGACAAATATAATCAACGTCTTCCTTTTCGTACTCATAAAAAAGTTGCCCTTATACTTTTTGCCGGCTTATTCTTTCTTGTTTTTGGTGCAGGATCATTTTATATAGACACACTATCAACGCAAACTCCGATTATACCCTCGATCACTCCAACTATTAGTTTTATGTCCCCAATACCAACCAACAATCAAGTTTCAACAATTAGCCCTACAAGCACAGTCACCGATTTAATAATTCCACCGCAAATAGATTATTCTTGTCAATCTGATGTGGATTGCGTTATTAAAGACGCAGGCTCTTGTTGCGGACAGTTTCTACAGTGTATGAATTTAAATTCAAAACCAAACCCAGATTATGTTAAAAAACAATGTGGTAATGAAACGTCAGGCTCTTGTGGATTTTCCTCAGTCGATGGTTGTAAGTGTGTCAATAATAAATGTATGGGGATTACTCAAAGGGAACCAAATCTCTGATAATCTAAATAATACGTTCCAACTTCTTCAACCAACCTGAACCATTTTTAGATATTCAACGCCACAATTGAAAGATTTAGCACGAAAGCAAAACTTACCCATAAAAGATAAGGAATCAGTAGATAAGAAGCATTCTTGGAGATACTGTAAAACTTTAGGATTGAGAAAATAATTGCAAACCAAAGGAGAATAATATCTATCAAGGCCAACATTGGCGAGTGAAATCCAAAAAATAGAATCGACCAAAAAAAATTAAGAAAAAGTTGTAATAAAAAAAGAGTTAAAGCCACCCTTACTTTTTTGTTCTCTAATCCTTTGACCCAAACAAGATATGCAGAAACTCCCATCATTAAGTAAAGTGTTGTCCACACCGGTCCAAATATCCAATTAAGAGGAGAGAATGATGGTTTATTCAAATAGCTATACCAGTTTTGGATAGAAGATACAGTAAAAGGAACAGAAACTAACCCAACACCTTCGCAAATCAAAATAGTTGTTATAAGTTTAAGAGATTTATTCACTAAGCTCAGTATATGATTATACTTCTGAAGTTAATCAATTAAAAAAATATGCGCAAGAACAGGCAGCGGAAGGATTTGTGTGGGTGTATAGAGGAGAAACTACCGAGCCTGAGGAAGAATATATTGATTCCCATCATAAAACAGCAGCTGGCACTTGGTTTACACCTAAGTTCGGATTTGCGCAGCAACATGTAGAAAAACTTCGAAAAAGAGGGGTAGAAA
This sequence comes from Candidatus Roizmanbacteria bacterium RIFCSPHIGHO2_12_FULL_37_23, assembly GCA_001788095.1. GTDB lineage: Bacteria > Patescibacteriota > Microgenomatia > UBA1406 > HO2-37-13b > 2-12-FULL-37-7b. The sequence goes on along the minus strand of MFZX01000035.1, from coordinate 10,405 downwards.
ATGCTAGGATTGTAGCTGTTGCTATTCCCAAAAGTATACTCGATCTGGATAAACAAGTTGAAAATAGGGGTGGGAAAATGCCTGTAGGAAGCGGTGATACAGTACAGGTTGGTTTTAGATCAGATCTTGTAGAACGTGCTGTTGATGAACCAATTGAAAACACTCCAGATGTAGATGTCTATACAAACCAATTCAAGATTGTTCAGGAACTCCAATCTACGACGTAATATTTAGAAATTGCTGGGATTGTTCATGGAAAAGCTGAGGATATTTCACAAGTTCATCCCACTCCAAAGTTCGAAAACCTGTCCGCCGAAGTTACATACGAAGGAGGATCATCCCATCTTGTGGACCCATGGGATTTAGCCAGCTCTAATAGGCTTTTTTTGGTTCGAATCCACTTCCTATGCTATACTCCTATAATAGAATTAATGAAACAAGAAGAACTTGATCAAATCAACCAAAAAATTGCAGACAGGTCCAACGTTTTTTACTGGCAGACTGATAGAGATATAACTCCACAACAAGCAGGTCAAATATGGGCAGATCGACATAGATATTTTACAGATGATGAACTTGAAGAAAGAATTAATCATGTACTTGGAGATAAAGTTATTAACATCGATCCTTTAGATCCTAATGCTCAAACAAATCTAGGAAATGTAAATTCTGTAAGAGTGGCTCATCTATCTTCAGGCAAGGATATCGTTATCAGGTCGCATCCTAAGGGAATTAAGAATGGTTATTTTCATGCGGAAGCTCAAGCTTCATCTCATGCAAAAAAAATTGGAGTCCCCAGTTTTGAAACTTTAGCTGTTCACGATTTTGAAGGTGAAAATGACTTCGCATTTCACATTACAGAAAAGCTTCCGGGTACTGCGATCTCCAAATGGCTAGAAGAAAATCTAGAAGATGAGCCTCAACTTCTTAAGGCAATTGGTCGAATGATGGCAAGAGTGCATGAAGTAAAAGTAAAAGGATTTGGACCATTTGATAACGAAAAAGCAAGGAGCGGAGCACTTGTTGGGGTGCATTCTACATATGCTGATGCAATCAAAGCTGGGTTAGCATTCAATCTTAAAGTTTTAGAGGAAGAAGGAATATTCACTGAAGAACAAGTTAAAACTATCGATAATTTATTTAACAAAGACAGCTCTCTTCTTAGTTGTGATAGTCCAGTTCTAGTTCATAATGATTTTGCTGACTAGAATTTATTAACAGATGGTAAAGATGTTACTGGAGTTTTAGATTGGGATGAATGTGTTGGAGGAAATTATGTATCAGACATTGCTTGCTGGAGTACTTTCTTTAAACCTGAGAGACTCGATCAGATGCTTGAAGGATATTTTGGAAGTAGAAAAAAACCCGCTGATTTTGATGAAAAGTTTCAATTACTTAGATTCCGTTATACTATCTCAAAGATGACTTTAAGGATAAGAAGATATAACTGGGAACCATCAGAAAGTATGAGACAGAAGATAGAAGTGGGCAAAACTCACCTGGCCAAGTCTCTTGAACATTTTAAGTTATAGATTTTATTCACATTTGTGCGTAAAAGGTGTGAACATAGTCCACGAGCCTGGACAGAGTGGTTTGGACCCTTCTAACAGTCTATTAATCCCTCTCACCCTCTTGTTATGCAAAGAGTCAAATCAAACATTCGTGTCTCTCTCAATCTTAAAAACTCACTCTTATCAAAAATTTCTCGTGGGAACTCAGCATCCTCTAGACTTGATGTCCATTCTGAGGGAACTACCGAATAAGTGACAAATGGAGAAACATTTCTTGAATAAACTGAGACTAAAGAACTAATCCACAATCTGAAAGCTTCTTCTTCAGTTATATCAATTAATCTATTCGTTTCTTTACCATATGGGGGATGTATAAATACTTTGTCGTAATGGTCTTGGAAGCGAGGATCGGCAAAGTCGGGAAGCTCTGCACAATCAGCCTGAATGAAATGTGGTTGAGTTACATGAGGTCTTAAAATTTCGGGTAAATCTCCATACACCCAGTCATAAGCTTGTTTAAACGTTTCATCTAAGTCATAAAGTGAGGATGTAAATAAATCTACAGAATCTACGGCCTGCGCTCCTGTGAGAGCTAGAAAAAATGATGCATATCCTCCTCCTGTAAATAATTCAAGTACTCTATCATCTTGGTTAATTCTAGCAACATCTAAAACCTGAACAGTTGCTGATGGACTCAGCATAATGCGTGGTGCAATATGTCTATCTACTGATCCATCATGTCTCAATACTGACATACCCCGAATGTAATTAAATGCGCCTATTAAAGCTATCAAACTTTTAGTCCTGTCATTGTCACCTTCTGCACAAGCTAATCTAGCATCCAATAGGCGTGCCGTTTCTTTATAGCGATTACGCACAATTGCCCCTATTTCAGTTCTTGAAAGTAATCCTGAATCCAGTCGTTGATAAAGGGCTTCACCTGTTGGAAGTTCTTCCTCTTTTATCGTTGGATTAATAAATCTACCTATCTCAAGGCTGCTCATGAGACTATATTATAACCCTTCATTTTCATAATAGGTTCTAACGTCCTCCACAAGTCTGGACCCGGTTTTAAGACCTTCATAACAAGCTAACTAGAAACAGATAGAATACATTGGAACCTTATGGTATATTTTTAGTATGGATCCTCAAACACCTGTGCAAGTAATTCCACCGCAAACTCCAACTTCTCAACCACCAATCGCCGAAGAGGAAAAAGCCAATGGTAACAAGCCTATTTTCACAATAATTGCTGTAGTAATTTTAATGACTATCGCTGTTTTTGGAATTTATTTCTATTCAAGACATCAAGAAAAATTAATTTTTACTCTTCCAATAGCTAAAACTGAACTTCAACCGACCATTGTCCCATCAATTACTCTGCTGATGCAAGATAATAATGCTGGGCTTAACTTGAACGATGCAAAAACCCGAATATTTTATGCTGAAAACAACTCTTTATTTGAGTTTTCACTTGATGGTTCAAGTAAAAAAGCAATTACTGCTTTTGATGGTAAGATTTACACATTAAAATTCATTCCACCTGATATGTTAGATGTTGCTATACAAATGGATGAAGGTTCAATTTCTTATTGGAAAGTAAATGCAACTAATGGGACAAAGAACCAATTCAAACCACTCGCTGTAGATATGTACAAAGCAATTATTTATGAACCGAACGAGAAGTATTATCTAAAAAATATTCAAAACAACGAAGCTGATCTCTATTACAAAAAATCTACGAGTCAATCAGAATATCTACTTGGCCATATAAAATATGAGCCTCTTTCGATTCAAGTATGCGAGGTTGGAACAACTGAGGAATGTAGTAAGGATTATTTCCCGACATCTTTTACTGCATCACTGGGAGGCTCATATCTTATAAATGAAGGTGGCCGTGGTGGCGGTTTAGGGACTCCTGCTGTTGTTATATCTCGGAATGGCCAGTTTGTTTATAAAATCGATTTTACATGGTATGCCTCATCTGCGATATGGCTTTCTGACAATAGCTTATTAACAAACAATGGAAGTGAAATCAATCTTTATACGTTTCGACCCGATGGAACAAGTGATAAGAAAGTAATCAAAGAAAAAATGGATTCCCTTATCAAAAACGGTTTATCCAAAAAAAATATATTTGCATTCACAACTGAAGACAATAAACAGGTCGCTATATTAGATACGCTAAATTATACTTCTAAAATCATTGATACATTCGATACATATGGGATCACCATAATTGACTGGAGTACTGATGGTACAAAACTGCTTTATGGACATAAGGACTATGGAGTAAAAATTTACGATATAGATACCCAGCGAATTCATACTCTTCCATTCACAAATTCGCTGCTGGATTTAAAATCAGTAACAATCAATTAAACTAAATAGTTTTCTTCCATAGATTTCCCTTAAATCAATATGGGTGCTGGTTTTAAGCTGTAAAATACACTCTAACATATTTAACCCTCTGTTACGAACCCTGGCACCGTTTTAAGAGCTTCTTAATAAGCTATTTGAAAACAGGCAATATACATTGAGAAACTTCTATAGTATATTTTTAGTAAGGATTCTCAATCACCAGCAGTACCAACAATTTCTGCGCAAGCTCAAACACCACAAGAACCTATCAACGAAATTGAAAATAAAGGTCACAAATCTATCTTTATCATAATTGCCATATTTGTTTTATTCGCTGTTGTTGTAGTTGGGATGTATTTATTTGCAACAAAACAAAAAGTCAAATTCTGCCCTTCCAATAACTACGAAAATGCTTCAACCCACACAGAGTGTTACACAGACTACTATAACTCAAGAACAACCTTCGCCTGCAACAGTTCAAGTTGATGAGACCGTTGGATGGAAAACGTATACAAATACAAAATACAACTATACTTTACGTTATCCATCGGAATGGGAGCCAGCTACCTGTAGCTATGCTGCAACTGAAACAGGTGTTATGAAAGATTTAATTCTTGAAGAGTTAGATAATGTAGAATTTCATAGAATAGGATGGGATTGTCCTCCGACCGATGCCCCATGGCCGAATTTCGGTATCTATGTAAAAGATGATGAGCCAACTGAACCCCAATTTTTTCCACCTGTTTATGATAGGACTGATCGAGCCATAGAACAAAAACCAGATAAACAAATAGGTAATAAATCATATTTTGTTTATTGGATCGTAAAAAAAGAACCTAGCCCCGGGTTAGATAACCAAATTATGTATTACCTCAAAAATAATGGAAAAATTTATTCTTTCCAAGTATCCAACAAAGATGACATTTCTACTTTAGAAAAAATTCTCTCCAGCTTGAAATTTCAATAAATTAGCATAATAATTCTCCACATATTCAACCAGTGTGGACTCACAACTCAAGCTTGATACAAGATTCTCACTAAATATTAAACGAAGCATAGTTGAAACTTAGTATATAATTTCCTTTATGAAAAATCTTGAATTTTTATCAAATGGGAAAAAACTTAAAGGAAGTATTATTTTTCCTCAAGCCTTAAATGAGAAAAACCCTACTATCTTGTTTGTTCACGGATGGACAAGTGCGAAGGAGAGAAGCTATCAATATGCAAAAGGTTTAGCAGAGCTGGGATACATATCATTTCTTTTTGATATGAGGGGACACGGTGAAAGTGAAGGAGACATAAATACCTTTACTACTAAAGATTTCTTGGACGATATCATAATAGCTTATGATTATCTTGTAAAAGTAAAGGGAGCAGATAAAGACAATATCAGTGCGATTGGTTCAAGTTTAGGAGGATACTTGGTAGCTTTGCTTGTCGCTAAAAGAAAAGTTAAAAATTTAGTATTAAGAGCTCCAGCAGATTATGACAATTACCAATTTGAACAACCTAAGCATTTATACGGTGGAGAAATTCCAGAAGTAATGGCTTGGAGAAAGCAACCTAAACAACCTAACGAAACCTACGCTCTTCAAGCTGTCAATAATTTTAGTGGCAATATTCTTATAATTGAGTCAGAAAAAGATGATAGTATTCCTCCCCAAACCATTGAGAATTACATTAACGCAGTTAAGGATAAAAATAAATTAACTCATATTATTATGAAAAATGTCCCGCATAGCATAAAGGAAGGAAAATTTAGAGATGAAGTTGAACGCATACTCGTTGACTGGTTCAAAAATAAAATATGATTACATTTGATGATTTTGAAAAGGTTGATATTAGAGTAGGAAAAATCATTGAAGTAGAAGATTATCCAGAAGCAAGAAAACCTTCATATAGGCTACAGATAGATTTTGGTACCGAAATAGGAGTTAAAAAATCTGTAGGGCAATTTGTGGTTTTAATAACACCTACAAAAGTGGTTGTTGTTGGTGAAAAGCTTTTCTAAAGTAATAGCTTCCAACGTATTCAACCAGCCTGGACAAATAAGAGACCTCTTAAGAGGTCTTGACAAAAGACCATTTCTTTGTTATTATCAAAACATATGAACTCAATATCAATATCACAACTTAAAATTAACCCTTCAAAAGCAATTAGTGAAGCACTCGACTTTCCACTTGCTGTTGTGAATAGAAATAAAGTTGAAGCGTATCTTATAGGAAAAGATCTTTATGAAATAATAATTTCTCACATTGAGGATACTATCGACCGCAAGGCTGTTGAAAAAACTGATTTTAATAAGGGTCGTGATTTTGAAACTATAGCAAAGGAGCTTGATGTATGAGGATTACGGTATCCTCTCGAGCAGAAAAAGAGCTTAAAAAAATTCATAAAATTGATCAAATTGCAATTGTAAAAAAAGTAAGATCCCTAACAGTACAGTTACATAAAGAAAAACTCACGGGATATAAAGATATTTTTAGAGTCAGAGCTGGTCAATATAGAATTGTCTATAGAGAGAGAAAAGATGAGATCTATATCATTCTAATCGGCCATCATAAAGATATTTACCTCTTATTGACTCAACTCTTCAAGTAATTTGTGCCCAAAAAGTTCTAACCCATTTGACTTCGCTCAGGGCAAGCTGTCTGTTACGAACCTGGACACGCTTTTTAGCTTCACACAACTAGATCAAACTATCTAAAGAGAGGAATAGATTGGGACTTTTTGATTTCTGCTATACTGAAATCGTATGGATGAACCACTTCAAGAGGAACAACTAGTTCAAAATACAGAGAACAAACATAATCAGTTCCTTCCTTTTATTTTTCATAAAAAGTTGGCTATTCCAATTTTTGTTGGTTTATTTTTTCTTGTTTTTGGGGTGGGAGCATTTTATGTAGGTAAACATTCAACAAATAATAAACAAGGTCCTTACCCGAGCATTATTCCTACTTCAGTACAAATGATTTTTTTTCCAACCAACAAACCACAACTTATTCCAACGTCGTCACCAACTCTTAATATTGATCAAGTATGTAAAAAGGATTCTGATTGTCAAATTTACGGAGCTGGTGCCAATTGCCAAAATAGTGAAAATTGTCCACCCAACTATTATGAAGGCATATGTATTAGTGGAAAATGCGTATATAGTAAGGGAACTTTTCCCACTGTTATATCAAATAATGACTATCTAAATTGGCTTATTAAAAATACTTGTTTCCCGGGCCCAGAGGCAAATAATAAACAATGGGAAGTATTTAAAGCACTTGGAGATGGAACGTTTATCTATCGCAATAGTCAAACGAGAGAAATGTTTAGAGGGACTGAAAATAATTGTGAATAATACATCCAAACTTCTTCAACTAACTTTTTAGCCTTATCTAACGATATTAAACTATTGCAACAGAGGAATTGATTCGGACTTAACAGTTTCTGACGCCTGTGGATTTCCCTCCGTTGAGGGTTGTAAGTGCATCAATAATAAATGTGCAGGGACTTTTCAAGGGAAGCTAAATCGCTGATTGATTTGGTAATACCTTCCAACATATTCAACCATCCTAGACCATTTTAGAACAAAACTCTACGCAGGTTTTGTAAAGTTTATTTGAAGAGTAGTTCCCAAAGCTTCAGCCACCTTTTGTAAAAACCCAATGGAAGGATTTGCTTTTCCTGATTCAAGTCGTGCAATAGCTGATTGTTTTGTCCCAACTTTTTCAGCGAGTTGTTTCTGCGTAATACCTTTGTCCATGCGAGCCCTAAGCACAGCCCTAATTACGGCAAATTCCGGTTCTTGACGATCATATTCTGCTTTAAATTCAGGATCCTTAAGTTTATCTTTAAGCCAAATGTTGAAATCCAAATGTCGTTTATTCATATAACATATATGTTATACTATCTGTTTAATTCTGTCAAGAGCAATCACAATCTCCTTACGGGGAGTTTTTTGGGTTTTCTTTTTAAAGGCATGAAGCAAGTAATATGTATTATTTAACTGCGTGTAAAAAATCCTGACAGCTACTTTTCCGGAAACCCGAAGTTCATAAAGTTTATTAGCTAGTTTTTTGGTAAAAGGTGGTTTTAAGTAAGGTCCGTATTCTGTCAGTAGCTTAATATGATGAGTAATTTTTGTTTGTACTGCCAATTCTTGTTCTTCTATAAAGTCACCCACGGGATAATCTCCTCTTGCTGTTTGAAAAAACTCGGCTTTGTATTTCACAATAAATATTCTATCAACTTTCTAACGCCTGTTACCCTCCTTCGCTAAAGCTTTAGAAGGGCAAAGCCAGTCTTGGACACGACCCGCCTAACCTCTACTCCGCGAAAATTGTATTAAAAGCTCATGTCTTGTTAGTCTCTAGCCGACTCAAGTAAATAATTTTCTAGGATCCTTTACGGCCTGTGTGTTTCCTGCTATTATTTATATAGAAAGGAGGTGATTCGCAGTATGTATAAACCAAAAGCAAAAGCTCATGCAGTTGCAGTAGTTGCTGCAGGTCTCTATATCATATGTGCCATATGGAGCATGTTTGCTACAAACAGTTTCATGACAATTTTTAGCTACTGGATACATAGCGTTGATCTGACAGCATTGCCTCCAAGAACACCCGATATAGGAAGTGTCATTATTGGACTCATTACATTTACCGGTGCTGCATGGTTGACCGGCTACGCATTCGCGGTAGCATATAATTATTTTGAGAAGAAAAAATAAGCTGGTTTAGTCTTTTTCCTGAAGGAGTAACTCCAAGTCAGTAAATACTTCTTTAATTTTTTCTTCGATTACTGAAAAATTCTTATATTGCCCATTTATCGCTATATGAATTAATTGATCAAATCCATGAGGTTTTATTTTGAAATTTTTTGCCTGTGAAATATATGAGCCCAATGTCACAAAAGGTGTTTGATTAAGATATGCCAAAATAATCACCAATTCTTTTATCATCTGAGGAAAAACCAACGAAAAACCTTCCCGATTATTTTCTCTGATCATGTTTAGTGCTTTTGCAGTAATCTCTTGAAAGTTAAACCAATTTTTATCAATTTGTTTCATACACTTCGCTTCAATATTTTCTGGTTTGAAACTATTTATTTCATTAATTAATTCTGCATTAATTATTGGAGATAATTTTTCTGCTCCAGAAGCGTACCAAATATCAGAAATATCTAAATATTTCTTTATATAGTTTTCTTTTGTGTCAGCTACTACAACAATCAGCATTCCGTCTTCTATTTTTCGTATTTCCCAATCGTTATCAAGAGATTTTCTAGTAAAAGCTACAAGTTCTATATCAGAATAATCAATGTCAGCATCACGAGCAAATGAGCCGCCGACAGCAAGAGCAATTAAATTATCTCCCAATTGCTTTTGTATGATAGGTACTAGTTTTTGTAAAACTTTCTCTCGCTCTTTGTGTGTGTGATATTTTATAGATTGCATAAAGTAATTATAGTATTAATCCTTTGACGCCAATTGTCAAAGTGACAATGTGAAAAACTGCAGAACTTCGAAGTTAAGGCTGTTCAAACATATCTTCCTGTTATACTTAGTAGTATGGAAACAAATAATGAAACTCAAGGATCCCAAACTAATGTATTTTTACTATCTCGAAGAAAAATAGTATTTATAATAATCTTTAGTGTTTTTCTACTTTCAGTTGTAGCTGCGGGTGCATATTACGCTGGACGAATCAAAACAATATATGATTTTTCAAACCCACAGTTTCAGCAGATAAACAGCGTACCTACATTGCAAGCCACACCAACGTATAATACTCCTACTCTGGTTCCACTTAGCCCAACCAATAATTTCGAGTGTCAAACAAACGCTGATTGTCCAGCACGCAACGGGTGTTTTATATATCAATGTATCAGCAATGAATGTAGAAGAATTAATATGTGCACAAATGAATCTCCGAATTATCCTCAATAGAACAACTAGTTCTTCTTAGTATATTTATCTATGTTAGCTATTCAAAAATATCAGATTTCAGAACAGGAAAAGATTACGCAAATGATGTTTACATTAAATTCAGAAGATAAACACGAGTTTCGCGTTAAACAAATAATCAACAGCTGTCATGCTGAACTTGATTCAGCATCTATAGTAATTTATATAGATTCCGGATCAAGTCCGGAATGACAAAGAATAAAGCAAATCTCGTGATAAAGATGAACTACCCTTAACAAGAGAAAAATGTATGAATTTTTTAATTATATTCAAACAGGTGACTCTACTCAACTATTTACTATAAAAGAAAACGATAATATTATAGTTCTTCACCCCCTTTCCCTGCTTAAAATTTTTTTAATCTTTGTGTGCTAATATACCTCCACTATGAAAAAAGTTAAGCATAAAAAACTCAAGAAGAAATTGATGAAATGTACGAGGATGACTGTCCTTTATGCCAAATGCTTAAAGAAGCTGAAAAGAGGGGAGAGGTTTTTGAAGTAGAAATAGAACGCGAACCTGACGAGCCTTGGATAAACTGATAGCACTCTCTCAATACAAATAAATTCTTAGGCTAATT
>MFZX01000034.1 GCA_001788095.1 Candidatus Roizmanbacteria bacterium RIFCSPHIGHO2_12_FULL_37_23 | reverse complement strand
ATATAGGATATTATTGGTGGCTGTAGCTCAGCTGGTTAGAGCGTCTGTTTGTGGAACAGAAGGTCGCGGGTTCAAATCCCGTCAGCCACCCAAGAGAGTAGGACCTTGAGACTCTTTGTATTAAGATGGATCAATATGCGTGATTTCTTCTGCTTTGATTAAATGGAATACCAGTTTCTTCCCCAGTAAAGACTTTTTCACAGGTATTGATATTTTGCCATCATGTTCTTGTAAATAGATTTGTACCTTTTTCGGTGAATCCAGTTTAATATCGTCCGTTGTATTAATGCAGTGTGGTTTGAACCGATAATATGTCGTTGGCTGTAAAGTGCCCACATGCTTTATTAATAAAACGGTACAATTACGCTTTCTTGTTTCCTGTTACTTTTCGAAGATACCAATAGATAATCCATTTATCCTTTTTGATTAGATGATAGTAGGTAAACTTTTTAATTGTTCGAGTAATGAATATACATTGTTCCTTTAAAGAAGCTGTTCGTAATGTAAAACTGGCTCCACGAGAAGCTTTCAATAATTGTTTTATTGTGCTACAGTGATAATATGCGAATCGTTCATGACAATTGACATACTAACTATTATTGTGGTGGCTCACGCTTCTTTATACCATACTATAGGTCTCATCCTTCAATTATGTAAACCTATTCATACAGTATCACATGTGGTTAGGTAAGACTTTCTGTTGCATATTATTCAATTATAGCTTATAATAATACATAATTATTTGTAAGATACCTAATCTTAACAAGATTATTAGTTATATATTTTGTGATATATGAACTCTTCTGAAAGGTTAACCAGAGCAATACATCCCGGACATACTAGCTTTTTTGAGTGGGTTGATCAATTAAAATCTGATGACAGTACACAAATTGTATACTGGCTTGAGGGCGAAACAAGAACTGTTTTGACATTACATGATGTCCCAGAAGGGGCTATTATCATGGCAATGTATCAAGAAGGTCAACATGTCGCTTCAAATACAGAGCTGAAATCAAGGACCCATTTAGGATATGGTAGTTTACGTATAACACATACAGTACGAGAATATTTTGCCACACATTACACATCGCGCGACGAGCTTACTCCATTAGAAAGACAAGCGTTTCCGGGCGGACCCTGATATATTTGAAAATGGAGTCAAAGTTGTTTGGACTGAAGAAGAAGTCACTAGAGAAATTGAGACAAGGAACGAAATAACTGGAGAATCAGTATTTTAATTTTTTTCTTAATAATCAAGTTTATTATACCTGAAACGGACTGATTTTCATTAAATAAAATATGCTTTCCGATATATCCGGTTAACAGGGTGGTCAAATACAGTACACCCTTCTATAATCTTTTCATCCAAAAACTCAATCTTTGATACAATTCAAGGCATTTAACAATGAACATATCAGGACAGGATCTATTTTATATATTTGCTCTACCTATCGAACAAATTTCCAGAACGGAAGGGATAGATATGGCAAAAAAATCAGGAGCATATGAATTTATAAAAGAATTTCCAAAACAGTTTGATCAAATGTTAGGAAGAAGGTTTGAGGATGGTGATGAGTTGTCTGGAGGACAATGGCAAAAACTTGCTACTGAGTGGACGATTGTACCCTTGCTATAATAAAGATATGGACAAACTGCACGTGAAATATTCTGTCGATATTCTTGATGAGTTAACCCCAACCTTGAGAACTATTGTTAGCAATTTCAGAACGTCTGTTCCCGATATAAATGGAAAAATCAGAACACCGAAAGAAGAGATAATTCACCAAGAGAAGTTCTGTAGTGATAGTGACATAAAATTATGGATATTAGTCTTTGAAAAAAATATGCTTATCGGGACAACGGCAGTATATGCTAGAAGCATAAAATACAATGGGAGAAATATTTTACTAGGGGGAATTGGTAAAGTTCGAGTTAAGAAAGAAAATAGAGGTGAAGGCATTGCATCGGCTATGATGGAGGCTGCCATGGACCAGATGAAAAAATTAAAGTGCGATATAGCTTTTCTTGATACAAACATAGATTCGTTTTTGGGTAAATTTTATAAAAAGTATGGATTTGTACCCCTGAATAGACCTTATACTTTTCTTGGAAAATCGAGGAAGAGATATTCTGATACAGACGGTATGATAGCTCAAATTACGTCAAAAGCACTTTTTACAGAGATTCTCACGGATAGTAAGCCTTTTGATATTGGATTTGGTAATTGGTAGGTCTCTTATGCTAAATTGGTTCGAACGGCGATCACCCAGTCACCCAAGATAGAATTGAGTCTTGATAGCTTCCCATTGCAAAGATTCTATAAATGGATTATCATGGTAATGTATGCCCACCCTTATCTTAGTTGTTTTGTCTGGTATTCTAGCTGCTCTTTTCGCGACGCAGAATACTGACCCTGTCTCTATCATTGTCGCTTCGTATACTTTAAATGATATTCCGATGTACTTAATAGTACTTGGATCCTTATTACTCGGACTTCTTCTTTCCTCAATTATTAGTCTAGTAAATTCCATCAGCTCATCTTTTACCCTTCACGGCAAAGATGCCAAGATTAAAGAAACAAAAAAAACACTTGTTGAGCTTACCAAACAGATTCATCAACTTGAACTAGAAAATGCTAGGCTCAAGGAACATACAACTTTCACTGATGAAAAGTCATTATGACTAGCTTTCTGGCTTCGCTTTGGCGGAAGCTTCCACATTCTAAAAAACTACAACTTTTTATTATGCGCGTATTCCAGGATGAATTTCTCATAGGAGTCACGGGTATCATTTTTAATGATAAGGATGAAGTTCTGCTGTGTAAACATACCTACCGAAAACCAGAATGGAGTCTTCCAGGAGGCTATATGAAAGCAAAAGAGCATCCTTCAGAAGCTGTAGAGAGAGAAATAAAAGAAGAAACAGGATTAGTTGTAAGTGCTGACTATGAAATGAGAGTGAGAACCGATAGAGATGTAGCACGGTTAGATATGTGTTTTATTGGCACCTATATTGGGGGAGAATTTACCCCGAGCGAGGAAGTTACTGAGGTAGGCTTCTTTTCTTTTGAGGCAGTGCCGCTTATCTCACAAAATCAGTTGTTGTTTATAAAGCAGGCCCTGGAAGAAAAATACCTACAGTCAAAGAAAGCATAGTTATGTTTGAATGGTGTGCTTGTATTACTCAGGGACTTTGATTTACCCAGCCACCCAAGAGAACTTTCTACCTAGGGTTGTAATTCTTTTGGCATGATATAATAAGTCATATCCACCGCCTCTGGCGGTGAGCGCTCATAAGGGTTTACCGGTACAGTAAAATGAACATAGCTCTAGCCTGAAAGGCGCTCAGAACTAGAGCTAATAATGAGCGAAGCTCCATTTTATGCATTCTCACCTAATCATAAACCTGCGTTCCCCGATCCTAATGGTGGGATAAAATTATACGATTAACCTCATCTGGGTTCGAAACGAGTCCACCTAGTCACCCCGAAGAACACGAGCCTTACAAAGGCCTGTTATGATATGACTGGCTTGAAGATCGAACCTGAAACACAACAAGTGTAGAAAATTTTAAGGCAAATTTGTCTTTGAAAAATAACGATTGTAGCTCTCAATACATAGCTTTTGTTTTTCCTTCACAGTTTCTGAATTTGTATTTGGAACATAGTCTTCTATATAATCACAAATGTGCCTTTCACAATCTCCCTCAAGGTCATATACAGAATCCTTTTTTAAGATGTTACATATTGCATAAACTTTTTTTACATCCGCGGTAGTAATGCTCTTGTAGACTGAAGATCGTGCTGAACGATCAAGACATTCAGCATAAAAGATATTGTCATGTTCTATTTCACACCGTATAGCATCAAGGTTTATATAACCCAAGACAGAGACATTTCTTGATATTCTAAAAATAGACAATATTAGAGTACTTGCAAGGATAACGGCAAAAGGGGTTAATATGATAGTCCTCATATTAATCTTTATCTTCTTAAGAAAAATGTAGGCTAATAAAACAATAAATACGAGTACACTAACCTTGAAGATATCTCCAATATTATCTACTAAAATCCTTAGCGGATATGATAAGCAATATCTGAAATCCAATTCACACAAAGATGGCTCATCCATATTCATTAAGTATATACAGAAACATCAGCGAGTAGAACAGTTTATTATTTATGTGGCGTAGAATAAAGAATGAGCTAAGGTTAGTGGATAGTTTATGCTACCTGGGTTCGAAATGCCTCCACCCAGTCACCCTTTAGAGCGTTAGAGCAATATAAACAGAAATAAATCTGGCATTTCAATACAAAATTTAGTCCAACGCCTATCGATAGCCAAAACCCATTTTTAATGCTATAATATCCCTATGTTAGATCGAGTTACCAACCAAATCGGTGCAGGATATTATGCCCAGAGGGTTGGTAATTTTATGGTCTAAAAGCCATAATATACGATTACCGACCCCGCTGAAAGGCGGGTTTTTTAATGCAAAAAATATGAAAGTAATTAACGGAAAAAACACATATTACTATTACCTTCTTTTTAGGGAGGGCGGCTATTATGTGCCGTAGAACTTGATAAATACAAAGTTCAAACCTCCCGAAATGGGAGGTTTTTTTATTTACACATTACAAAAAATTATGGAAACTGAAAGATCAATAGTACAAATAGGACAAGAACAGCAAATGAGGGAATTTGTAGCTATAACACCAGTAGAAAGACGCTGGGAAATGTTAGCACGTGTCAGAGGCCAGATTAATGCCTTTGGGACGGATGCAGATGATGAGTTCATGGTCGCAAGAGAAAATGGTGAATCCCAAGGCATCTTTAAAACATGGGCTGCTCCTGTGATTCCTTTTCTTGATACAGATAGATTAGACTTATTGGATTCGTTGTGGAATGATATACAAGCGTTGACGAGTACAGGGCTGACATTTAGTCAAGCTGTTGGGTCCTTAGGTGAAACATCGAGAGATAATTCAGATGGTGCAAGAGCTTTAGAGCAAACCCTTTCACATTGGAACGCTTTAATGTTACAGAATCCAAATAAATTACAGCAAAGTCTTGAGCGAGCACGAACGGATTCATTATTACTCGATAGAAGACTTGCTAGTATCTTTAAAGATGAACAACTATCAGATGACGTCTCTGTACGTATAAGACAGCTTGTAGACAGATTTGATCTATCAGTCGCCCTTCTCTCTCCCTTTTACAATCTTGAGGCTCTTGTGGGTGATGCATTTGGTTTCGAATGGAATCCATTTGTTCAAGCACAAAGAAATAAATCAGAAGCATTAGGATCGGGAGGGACTCTGGACATGTTTGCATTGGTAATGCCATCCGCTCTCAAAGATTGGATTGATGCTGAAAGTCTCAATTGGAATGGGCTTACTTGGGATGCTATACATACTAGGGTTAATACGCTGCTCCATAACGGACCAGAAGCTCAGGCTATCATTGAAGCTGCTGAATTATCAGGAACATCACCTGCGGATATTTTGTTTGGTCTGAACGTCCTCGAGTGGATTCCTGTCAGAGTAGGTGGTAAAAAAGATGATTTAGACCAAAAAGAGGCTCTTACTCGTCTCCAAGCACATATCGGTAAAGAGCCTGTACATACAAGTCCTAATGATCACGTAGTACATATTGGTCAGGAATTGAATGGGCTTATTCGGTTCATGAATTGGCTACCACTTGTTGAAAGTGAGGATAATTTTACCAAAGGTACCAATTGGACTTACGCATCTCTTTGTGACACAGCTGCTGAGCTTCTTGCGACTTTAGAAGGTTATTCCGAAGTATGGAATGATGATTTTAGAGATAGATTTCTTCAAAAGTTGTTGCCACAGGTTAAACAGTTGGACGCAGCATCGGTTAAAGGGCGATTCTTATTACATCTGATTAAAGAAGAGCATCGCATCAAGCCAAGTTTTATTGCTGTTCCAGATAGTGAAAACACGAACCGAGTGATTACTCAACTTGCTCAAATGCGTTCTGCTGCATCAGTGAGAAGATTAGGCGATGGTATTCAACCACGAGCTCTTATTGGTGGTAAAGCTTTCGGATTAGAAGAATTGATATGTAATCTTCCTGTGGAAGCAGATGTTCCTTCGGGAGTAGTTATAACCGCAGAAGCGATTGAAGATGTACTTATGGCAAATCAGGGACTGTGGCGGCTGATTGTACGGCTTAATATGGAAGGAGACATTGATGCTAAAGTTTCAATTGCACAGGCAATATCTGAACATATCCACAACCTTGATATTCCACAAAGTCTCCTAGAAAAAATTCTTCCCGAAATTGCTGATCTTGGAGATAGACTTGTTGTCCGCTCAAGTTCATCTGATGAAGACACGCGAGGAAACCAAAACGCAGCAGGTATTTATGAAAGTGTGCTTGATATACAAGGCGATCAATTTACTGAAGCAATGAGAACATGTATTGGATCATTCTTTACAGAAAAAGCTGTTCTATTTAGGCATACACAAGGATCAGAAGATATTCCACGCCTTGCTCTGTTGATCCAGCCATTTATTCAGGGCGTTGGAGGGGTTGCTTTTACAAGGAACCTTCATGGAGATACTGATGGCTGCATTATTGAGTTGAGTCACCAAGCCTCAGATATTACCAGTGGTAATGGAAACTTCACTCAACTCAAAATAGATACCGATGGTCGTGTACAAAAAATTGGAGACGCAGAGTTAAGTGAAGCTCACAGAAATCAGATTCAAGGACTCGTTCAACAGATAAAAGAGCTGAAACGAGTTGACGTAGATCTTGAATGGGTAGTCGACAATGACGGAACTCTGTGGGTTCTGCAAGTGCGATCACTACCTCATAAGAAAACATCTGAAGTTCAAGTCAAGCCTGAGTTCGATGTAAACCTTGAAGCTGGTCAGGGGTTTGATGAACTTGCTCATCTATTATTAACTCAAGAAGGAAAAGTCAGAGTGATACTTAAGGGAGAACGAAACCTAGATGCCTTTCAGGGAGATCTGTTTAAGGTTATTATTCAACAAGGTCAGAGAATATGCGAAATCTGGACTGAGGAAGCAGTTCCTCTTACATCTCACTTTGCCAACATTTGCGGTTCTTTCGGAATTAAGTTGCAAACATTACAATCACATATATGATTACCAAAAACATAATGAACCAAATCAAAACCCATGCTGTTCATCAAGATTGGGAAGTTGCCTTTGGAGGGAAATCGAGAGGAAATAGCCATTTGTTTCGGGTGAATAAAATTGTGCTTTTTTTGGCAGACAAAGAAAAAGCTAATAAAGAAATCGCAGAGGCTGGTGGATGGCTCCATGATATTGGTCTTATTGCTGGAAATGATAATGATCCAGAAGCTATACGAAAGATTGCCGAAGACTTTTTACGGACTTTACCCATTGAGCAAGACCAAATCAGTGCTATTTCAGATTGTGTTGCTGCCCATGAAGGAGATGCTGAAGCAATGGGTATAGGAGCACAGATTGTTCATGATGCTGATGTCATTGATAAGACGGGCATGTTAGGTATGATTCGCCATACATGGAAAATTATCAACCTCATCAATCCAGAGGCAACAACAAAGGAGGTACTTGAAACTTTGACTGTACATTTACGAAAGAGGCAAAATAATCTATATACCGAGACGGCAAAGCGTATAGCAAGGGATCTTGATAATAGAACTAGAGATGTTTTTCATCAAGAAAAGAAAGCGTTGAAATTGGTTGATAGTATCATCCAATTCACTAAGGAAGGTTTGATTTCGGACATTATTGCACAGAGACTGTCAGAAAAGTCAGATTTGGTTACAAGAAAACTTATTCAAGATCAACTTGGATGCGGTTATTTAGATTAGTTATATAATTATCATATGAAGACCTTTGAAATAATTACAGAGAAGCTTAAAAGTGCAAACTTTCCATTTGAAGAAGTTACATTCAAGGATGTTGTTGTCTCAGCTCGAACATCTGACACCTCAGTTGACAACAATTATGACCCACAGAGTGCAATTAAAACTTTAGTTGTAAAAAGTAATCAAGGAATGTTTGCAGTAATTGCCAGAGGCAATAGCTTTGTAGATAAACATAAACTCAAGGATATTATTGGCAAGTGGAGCGTAGTATCAGGAGACGTATTGCAATCAGAGCTTGGGTACATTCCAGGATGTGTCTGCCCACTTGATGTAGATGTTCCACTATTGCTTGATCAGAGTGCTTTGGAACTTGAAATATGGAGTATAGGAGTTGGAGCTGTGGATAAGGGTATCAATGTCAAAAAAGAGGATGCATTACAATATATTAAAGATTACAAGGTGGTAGATGTTTCGAGTAATGAAGGTAGATAATATATGCTCGATTATATAAATTGGGTTCGAACGGAGTCCACCCAGTCACCCCAAAAGCATTACACAGTACCTTATAATAAGCCTTTTTAATATTGGGTCTGGTTCGAAGTTTGATCTCGCGCGGTTTGCAGCCTAAATAGTCGACTCGACGTTTTGAAGCTGCTATAATTAGCCACATATGAAGTTCATCATTTTTCATAGCTCATATGGTAATCCGGAGGAGAACTGGGTACCTGAACTCAAGCAAAGTCTTGAGGCTTTAGGACAAACAGTTCTTACACCGCAATTTCCATGCGATGATTGGGATGAAATCTCTAAAATTGGTCCAAAAGCTATAGCAAAACACCAAACTCTTGCTAACTGGCTGAATGTTTTTGAAAAGGACGTATTACCACGGATTAGTTCTGATGATAAGCTGTGTTTTGTTGGGCACTCGATCGCCCCGTTATTTATCCTTCACGTTGTAAGTAAATTTAATCTGCAACTTGATAGCGCTATCTTTGTGAGTCCGTTTTTGGATGATATTGGAGGGGAAAATTGGCAGTTCAAAACAGTTAACGGCACTTTCTACAAAACTGATTTTGACTGGGAGAAGCTTCATAAGCTCATTCCCACGTCTTACGTTTTATATTCGGATGACGATCCATACATAGATCAACATTTTTTTCTGGACTTTGGGGCAAAAATGAAGAGTTCCATGATTTTAGTTCGTCGAGCTGGACATATGAATTCTGCAGTTAATCTTAATGAGTTTCCACTTGTACTCGAATTATGTAAATCTAGACTTGATTTAAACCTATATCAGAAGTATCTCGGCCATAGGCGCGACTTGTACGGAGTGGACTATATTAAGAAAACTGAGGAGGTCATTTATCTTAAGGCAAATGAAATTTTTGATGAAGGTATATTTAAATTTCGTAATTTGAAGAAACATGGATTTTGTACTTTCTTTACTAAATTAACTTTCTGGGACACGCAATCTCAGTATATGAATGAATGTCGGCGAGCAGCAAAACGCATGGGCGATATTACTCGGGTGTTTGTTGTTGATTCTTTAAAAGATTTTGAACGCCCATCATTAATGAAGCAAATTGAATTGGACCTGAAGAGTTCAATAAAAGTCTATTTTATAATGGCGTCTGAAATTGTTGACATTACTCAAACTCCAGATTTCGGTGTGTGGGATGATGAATATCTCTGTACAGTCGATATAGAAAACAATCAAGCACAGTTATCGAGTCGTAAGAAAGATATTGAGAATGGTAAGAAGTGGGAGGCCGAAATACTATCAAGAGCAACAAAAATTCTGGATCCGATAAAAGATGTAGAAAAATTCATGAAAGATCATCATAATAAATAAGTAAGCTGGGTTCGAACGGTGTCCACCCAGTCACCCCCCCAAAGAAAACGGAGCCTCACAGCAGTCAAAAAAGGAATGACTGACTGGACGATTGAACCCGATTTTACTCAATGACGATTTGATTCCTTAAATAAACAATTGTATACTATGAGCATATGAAAGCAACATCACAAAACGTTCTTAAATATGATGCGGTCTTTGAGGAGCAGGAAGTTGGCGGATACACCGTTACGGTTCCTGTACTTCCTGGATGCATTAGTGAAGGAGATACATTCGAGGAGGCCAAATCCAATATTGCCGAGGCAATTCAGGTTTATCTAGAAAGTCTTTTAATGGAGGGTGAAGAAATTCCAGATCCAGATAATGCTACCTTTGTTGGTCCAATTGAAGTCATACGTCCATCCATAACTATCACTTCAGTCTAAATATGCCAGCAATTAACTCTAAGAAATTGCTCCGATTTTTAAAGAAAAAAGGTTTTTATATTCATCATCAAGTCGGAAGCCATATTATTTTGAAGCACGAGAAAGATAAAGTCAAACGTATTACTTTGCCAATGCACAACAAGGACTTAAAGCCTAAAACACTGTCTTCTATATTAAAACAAGCTGAAATTGATAGAAAAGAGTTGTTTAAGAAATAATCTGGGTTCGAACGGCGTTCACCCAGTCAACTCTAATTTTTTGATATAATCGCTTCATGCCTAAGTCGAAATCTACAATTTATGCCTTCATTGATAGTCAGAACTTAAATCTTGGAACAAGTAAGGATATCTTTAAAAACAAAAAGCAAATATATAAAGGGTGGAAACTTGACTTTAAAAAGTTTAGAAAATATCTTCAAGATAAATTTCATGTCAAAAAGGCATTCCTGTTCATAGGCTATATCGCTGCTAATAAGCAGCTGTATTCCAATCTTGAATCATATGGTTACTCGCTTATATTTAAACCAACAACAAAGGACGACTATGGTAAGCCGAAAGGAAATGTTGATGCTGAATTAGTTTTACATGCAACAGCTATTGAATATAACAATTTTGATCAAGCGGTAATTGTATCAGGTGATGGAGATTTTTATTGTCTTCACGAATATCTAGCAGCAAATAGAAAACTTTTGAGAATTGTAATACCTAATACAAAATCTGAATCGTCGCTTCTTAAAAAGTTTCATAAGTATAAAACATTTATATCATTTGACAGGCACAAATTGGAGTTTTAAGACATTAAAAATGGGAGGCGTTGCTATATGACACGTAGTCATAAGTTCGTTTCTCCCTGGTGATATCTATATTATAAAAAAGTGATGAAAGATTGTCAACCCGGGTTTGAACCGCGTCCGTTTAACTATTCTAAATAAAACGAAATCCTGTAACAGAATGAGAGCTTTATATATGGGGCAAATTTACCCTTCAGGGAGACTTATTGGTTGAATTTTGAGATTATTACGACAAAAACCTAAATAACCTAGGCGATCATCACCTTCATTGATACAAAGATCGTAGTAATGTTCCGTACCTATTCTGATAGCATTTGTTCTCAAACCATACCTGAGGTCAGCAATAGTTAAAGTATATAAAGCTGGATTTCTACGCGGTGTCAGTTTTAAGAATGATAACGCTAGATCTGGTCTACCCAAGGTACCATTTGCACCACCATCGATAACATACGTATTTAATTGATCAGAAGTGAAATGAGGTGTACTAGCCGGTCCAATATTATCACCCCATCTCAAAAGAGTACCACCTCTGTACCAACATAAATCAGGCTTGAGTTCTTCAAGTTTGGATAGGATAAAATCCTGTCCTCCTTCTATGTGTCTCATATCGGCAACAATTCCATCAAGGTGTCTCATAGCTTGTAGTGAATCTATAAGCCACTGCTGTGTGCTATGACTTCGAGCATATTCTAATGCAATTATCCGAAGTGAATTCGCAAGAACATCAAGAGCTTCTTCGATTTCAGAAGGTTCATTCGCAGTTCCATGTTGAGCAGCTAGAAGCTGTTCTTTAATAACATCTATTGGTAATTCCTCGGTATCAATCATAAATATTTTTTTATTTTATCAGATTAAGGAGTTTCTAGTATTGTCAACCTCTAAGGTTGTTTAGATTCGTAACCTTAAATACTTCCTTAAGATATTCCTTCATATACCTCGATCCCTGTTTCAAGTCCCAATCTGTCAACCTCTTCATGTAGATATAAAAGTGATCCTTTATTAGCAGTAACGACATTTCGAGCAGAATTCATAAGCTGTGCCCCATGGAAGAATAACGATCTACATAGAATTGCTGCAATTCTTTCATCTTCCTCAAGACTTTTTGAAGCCATACCCATAGTAAAACAAGCCCAATAGTGATATGTGTCCCCTGGTGTTTCGCGATGCATCCCATCATCAAATCGAGCGACTGCCCGAGACCATTGTCTCATTTCATCAAAAGTGAATGTTAATTTATCACCAGCTCGTGTTTCTCTATTCCTACCAATCGCTCTACTAGCAGAATGCGCGAGAATTGCACCTGCGGTTGGATAATTATCAGCGATATTCAAGGCTATGTCATATTGTTCCGGGATTGTTAATGCACGTTGCATTCTTTCAGAATAACTAAGAACATGATCAATCATATCACGAGTTTGATCAACAGGTAGATACGCTCCAGGAATAGGTATATCGTGATCGTCTACGTGACAAATTAGAAAGTTAAAAAGTTCCCAAAGATTTATTTTTTCATCTGAACCATTCCATGGTACACATGCCCAACGTTGCTGTTCTTGCTTTGAAATATGACGTGATCGTATCTCTGATAGAATAAGCTGAGCAGTAACATCATGAGGTGGGTTCAGAATATTTGCTCTTGTATCAATTGCGAATTCCGTTAATAGTTCGCTTATATCTAAGGCGGATAATGGTCTTCGAGCTGTACCCATTACGGATTTTCTTGTTTCGGTCAAACTGGAAAATGCCATAAGTTATTATATTATAGGATTTTCTATTGTCAACGAAGTATCAGTTGAATTTTAGTCAACACTTCTTTACCTAGACCGTATTTGTGTGGTATAACAAAGTAAGTAGTATGAAATATTCGTCTTCATTTTTAGCTACATTTTCCATTTTTTTCACTACATTTGTTATTGCAATACTTTTTAATGTTAATGTTTTTTATCATGTATCAAAAGGAATATTAGGTGCAAAAACCTATACAGCACCTACTACATTTACAGGCAAACCATCATCTCCTGATATTATTCATGATCAAGGTGCGATAGTAAAACGAGATAATTTTTCAATAACTACTGCCCCAGGTACTGTTCCCTTTGATTCGTACGTGTCAGTTGGTTGTAGCTCTTCAAGCAATCCAATCAGTATCGCGAATTATTGGCAAGTTACACCAATTTGCGAAGTATTTTTTAGATCACAGCATAATGATGCAAAATATTTATCTCCGTTAAAGTCAAGTATTGTGAGTAGGAAGTATACAGTTGAAAGCTTACGATATTTTGGCGTGTTCTTTTTACCTGAAACATCTCTTAAATTAGTCAAATCAACAGATGGGGGGCAAACCTGGACTATGCTGCGCAACTCAGTAGTAGATATAGAAAATGACACTGTGAGTGCAATAACTGAGGCAAATGGAGCTTTTATGCTTATGACAGGATTTGTAGAACCAACGACTTACTACAGTTATTCAGAGGTGAAGGGAGTATCGACCCCATACCAATCAGAAGGATTTACGTTTACTGGATTCATGAAAAAACTTAATTCGACTATTTCTAAAATTACAACATCGCTTCTCAATACTATATTTAGCTTTTATTAACGATCCTTATTAAAACGAGGCATTTTAATTGTGTTATAATTGTCGTAATATTTGTGTTGGGCCGCTAGCTCAATTGGCAGAGCAACTCCCTCTTAAGGAGTCGGTTCCGAGTTCGAGTCTCGGGCGGCTCACAACAAGGAATTGTATATGGGTACTCCAAAGGAAACATGGAAGTATTTTGAATTTGAACGTCAGTTATGGCAGGATTTCTTAAGAGCCATAAAGGATGATCATGGTAGTCTAAATCAGAATGATTATAACCGACTACTTTACGCGTTCAACATCGCAAAAACAGCGCATAGAGGAAAGATGCGTGCTACTGGTGAACCATATATAGAGCATCCTGTACGCGTTGCCTTAATTTTATCAAGTGAATGCGGAATTACTAATTCGAGAATTATTGCCGCAGCACTAGCACATGACGTGGTCGAAGACGCATTTCTGAATGACGGTGAAGACTATGATTCGTCATGTGATAGAGCATTTGAAATACTTTCCTCACAAATTGGTGAAGAAGCAGCTGGATGGGTCATTGTCTTAACAAAACCTCGTATTGATGAAGTAGAAATCATAGATGAGGAAGCAAGATTAGCTGCATATATGGAAGGACTTGTAAGTGACTCAGAAGAAGTATTACTCATAAAGATGGCAGATAGACTCCATAATGATAGGACACTGTATGGAAGAGCTTTTGACAAACAACAAGAACAATTAGCTGAATCTGGAATGTATTTGAATTTTTTCAGGGAGAACCAATATAGAGCTCAATTATATCCAGTAGCATATGGTCTTTTAGTTGATCTTCTTATTGATCAATATCAAGCTAACCAAGAAGAATTTAAAACTTCAGCTTGAAATCCTTTTTAAAAATATGTATTATCGTAAACATGCTTCCTTCAGCACTTATTACGCTTCGTGAAGTTATCGAAGCCTCACTTATCGTTGCCACCATCCTCGGAATACTTATTAAAATTGATCAAAGGAAACATATCAAGATTGTTTGGATTGCAACTTTATGCGCAATTTTGGTAAGTGTAATGTTTCTTGGAATTGGAAGTATACTGGGATTCAAAGTCCGCGAAGCTTATGTGGGTAAAGTTGAAAAGGTTGTTGAAGGGGTTCTTATGATAACATCATCACTTTTTATTACGTGGGCTGTATTCTTTTTACACACGTATTTTTCCAAATATAAGGTTCATCTTTTACAAAAAGTTAGATCGACTATAGAGTCCCGAGAACAAAAAGGATTATTCATACTCGTATTCACTGCGGTATTTAGGGAAGGGTTTGAAATAGTGCTTTTCCTATCATCGATATATTTTTCATCAAATCCGTCGCAGATATTTACTGGATTTAGTATTGGTGCACTCGTAGGTGTGTTGATGTCGCTTGCACTATTTACGGCTACAATCCGACTACCTATTTATTATGCTTTCCGAACAACAAGCCTTCTCCTTATCCTTTTTGCTGCGGGGTTATTAGCTCGCGGCATGCATGAGTTTGTTGAAGTTGGATTATTCCCCGAAACAGTAACATATCATTTTGCACTTATTCCTGGAGGCACTACTTTTATAGGGAGCATAGTGAAATCAATTTTTGGCATTACTCAAACAATGGATATAACTCAAATTACTCTTTACGTGAGTTATACTTTTCTTATGTATTGGTGGGTTTTTATAAGAAAATCAAGGGTGGTAAACTAAATCAGTAACATTATAAATTTTTATGATATAATCAATCTTTATCATGACAACAAGAAAAACACCAGCTCGAAAAACAATAGTTCAAGAAGATACAAAAAATTCACCTGTCTCCCAAGTGTCAAACCAATATGCTTTTTTACGCCAAAGAAAAAATATTTCAGTAATATTTTTCTTACTTATACTAGCTATTTTAGCTTTTGTGTATAAAAGCGCCTTTGTAGTTGCTTTTGTAAATGGGAGACCAATCACAAGACTTGAAATAATTAAGGAATTAGAGCGCCAGGGTGGAGCTCAGACACTTGATTCTCTTGTTTCAAAAGTTCTTATTGAGCAGGAAGCACAAAAAAAAGGAATTTCAGTATCACAACAAGAAATCGATGCAGAGCTCAAAGACATCGAAGAACAACTCAAAACACAAGGCCAATCACTTGATCAAGTACTCGAAGCTCAAGGTCTTTCTCGTAAAGATCTTGAAGAACAAACACGACTTAGGATTTTTTTGGAAAAACTCCTAGAGGATAAGGTCAAAGTAACTGATAAGGAAATCGAACAGGCTTTAAAAGAACAAAAGGACGCTCTTAAGGAGTCAGATGATCCTGAAGAGCTTCGAAATCAAATTAAGGAAAATCTACGAAATCAAAAGCTCTCTGCCGAGGCTCAAGCCTACCTTCAGAGCCTGCAGGAAGAAGCAAAGATACAATATTGGATGAAATATTAAGGATTTTAGGTACTTTAGATAAGCTCATCCTTTCGTGCTTTTACGAACTTTATCCATTCTTCTGCCACTTCGATAAGAAGCTTAAATGGTGCTTCAATAAGATAATCGAAGAAAACAATATATAAATTAATTTTAGATATTTGACTACTGAGCCATTTCCCAATATATAAGATTGGTAGAAAAAGAAATGTCACAAACGACATCAAAATATTACTTTCAGATTCCAAGACATATTCCTTGGCAGTCTGCCTTATTCTGTAGCCAAAAAAAGCTATTACGCTTACGAAAAAGATAAAAACAGTTTTGTTAATGATATTAAAACCTAAAAGTTCAAGCCCAGCGTATAACCCGCTAAAAATTATTCCGAAAACTACAATATAGATAATTGTAAATATGAAGAAACGAGAAGACTGCTGCAATGTGCCTTTGTGAGATATTACTGTCTTATGACTTGGTGCCTCAGGATCTCTGCTTAATATATCGATTATTCTTGAATAAATTCGAACAGCATTTCCTTTAGAAGCAGGATTAACTAATGTTACTATTAAACCCATCAAGATAGGAGGAAAAATAGTATTAATTGCCAAGGGAATGAGATGAAGTTGATGATAAATATATTTTGACGCCGGGATCTCAAGAAGCAAAACGAAAACCATTTTTGTGAGAAATATATAGATCACACTACGTACGGCTGCGTTACGTATTTTTATACTTGTTTCTTGACTTTTTTTCATGCATGTTTCCTCAACATTTTTTTGTAATAATTCTTTATTCGTAACTATATCGTTGGAATTTTCAGCTTCATCTATAATAGAAAATAAAATACGAAAAGGAGCTGCTTGTTTCTTTGCAAATTTAGTCAGATTATTTCTATAAGGATTTTTCAGCGCTTTTTTCATTACCACAATATGTTCTGCAAAGTTTTCTGTGACAGTCTCAATTTGAGTCTTAGATAAATGCGAAAGAGGGCCAAAATGTAAAGTAAAAATGTGATATGTGATAAAAGCCTTATCGTTTCTTATGAATGCCTCCTCAGCAGCAACATAAAAAAATAGATCTTTGTTATCTTCAGATACATTTTTAATTGAAATCTTATTTCTAAGGGATTGGTAAAAGAAGTGGAGCTGAAGTGTTTTGGTGTATGACAATTTTTGGTTTAGAGATTCTTCAATTTCACACGATAAAAATTCGAGAATAAGATTTCCCAATTGAGAGGAACTATAACCCTGAATCTTTTTTCTACCTAGTAGGTGAAGAAAATAGACATAAGAGTCAATTATATGTTGAACTTCCTTTACTTTTTGTAATGTGATACTACGATGAGCTAGGTAACGTCCCCAGAGTAACTCTCGGATAAGGTTTTCACTTTCACCTTTTCCCTGAGGGTTGATTGAGAAGCGCCTTCTCAGAATTCGAGTGATTGTCAATCTGCGAACGAGATGTTCCTCGTTAAATTCGACTGCATTGCGAAGCTTTTCGTATATAAATCCAAAAAAAGATACCGTTTGCGAAACCTCAAAGCGTTCTCCCTCTAATGGAGCCTCGGGTTCCTCGCTTTGGGTAAGAGATGCGAGATACGCCTGGAATATTGGTGATAACGTAATAGCATTTGGATCCATAAAAATCGATTTGTATTGTCAGGATAGATAGTATACACGATAATTTCATATTTTGAATTCTGATTTCTATTATAAAGCTCATATTTTGGTATACTTATAGCGTGAAAATTCTTGCATTTGACCCTGGATTAGCACGGACTGGTTTTGCTATTTTTGATACACGTGGAAATTCTTATACGTTACAAAACTATGGGTGTTTATTTACTGATAAATCTTTATGTATCGAAGATAGAATATCTAGCCTGCTAGAACAAACCAAAAAATTGGTACAATTACATAAACCCGAGGCGATGATCATTGAGAAGATATTTTTTAACATTAACAAAAAAACGGTTATCTCAGTTGCTCAAGCTCAGGGAGCACTGTTAGCCATAGCCGGACAATATAAGCTAAAGGTACATTTTTTAACTCCCCTTCAGATAAAACAGACGTTAACAGGCTACGGACGTTCTGATAAAAAGAATGTTCAAAAAATGGTCGGACTTCTGTTAAAAATGACCAAAATGCCAGAGCCCGATGATGTGGTTGATGCTATCGCCTGTGGGCTTGCATACTGCAGTATAAAAAAATTTGAGATTTGAGACCGCCAGCCGGCGGTGAGATTTGAAATTACTATGATAGGAAAACTTAAAGGAAAAATAGTTGAGATATATGGAAACGAGGCATATCTTGAGACATCGGGAGGGGTATTTTATAAAGTGTTTATTACTTCAGATATTATCCAAAAATTTCCTCTCAACACTAACGTAGAATTGTATACGTATTTAAACGTTCGTGAGGATGAATTGACCTTATTTGCTTTCCATACTGTTGAAAGCTATAGAATCTTTATGATGCTTATTAATGTTGATGGAGTAGGACCTAAAATGGCCTATGCAATTATTGCATCACATCAACCTGACGCTATAAAACAAGCTGTACTAGCAAGCGATGTTGATTTTTTCCAGCAAGTAAGAGGTGTTGGGAAAAAAACAGCACAAAGAATTTTGGTTGATTTGACAGATAAATTTGGAGAAGAGTTTGATATCGCCACCATACAAGAATCACCTGAGGACATTGATGTTATTGATGCATTGGTGGCTCTTGGATTTAAGCGGTCTAACGCGAGAAAAGCGCTCCAGAAACTCGATAAAACCGCGCGTATTGAAGATAAAATTAAGCAAGCGTTACAAATCCTTTCTGAAAAATAATATGTCAGTAAAGAAAACAATTTCAGAAAATCCTGTTCTAGAAACAGTTTTAAGACCAAAAAGTATTAGCGAATACATTGGACAAGAAAAAGTTAAAAAATCCTTGAAATTGTTTATAGAGGCTGGTCGTAGTAGAGGCTCGGTGAGCGAGCATATTTTACTCTATGGACCACCAGGTATGGGAAAAACAACACTTGCTCATATCTTGGCTCAGGAGTTAAATGGAGAACTAAAAATAACCTCTGGGCCTGCGATTGAAAAAACAGGTGACCTGGCCGCAATTCTTACTAATTTGCAAGATAAAGACATTTTATTCATTGATGAAGTTCATCGATTACCTAAACCTGTTGAAGAAGCACTTTATCCTGTAATGGAAGAATTTGCGCTCGATATAGTGCTTGGTAAAGGACCAGCAGCACGGACAGTTCGTTTGTCCATACCAAGAATAACAATAATCGGTGCTACAACAAGAATTGCTCTACTTTCAGCTCCACTGAGAGATCGGTTCGGACTTATTTCACGACTCGATTTTTATACTACAGACGATATGATAGAAATCATTATGCGCTCGTCTAAGCTCCTCCATATCACTTTAAACAAAGAGGTAGCAAAGGAAATCGCTGTTAGATCAAGAAAAACACCGCGAATAGCAAACAGGATTTTGAAGCGTGTGAGGGACCTGATTGAAGTTGAGAATCATAAAGTAATTGATATGAACATAATAGAAAATCTTTTTAAAATTTTAGACATTGACGAGCA
>MFZX01000033.1 GCA_001788095.1 Candidatus Roizmanbacteria bacterium RIFCSPHIGHO2_12_FULL_37_23 | reverse complement strand
AAAAGAGATAGCGAAAATATCAAGAACAGGTCTTCTTTTAAAGTAAAGAGAATAAAAGAAATGCAGGAGTAAAAACACCAAAGCGATCATGAAAAACGGAATCGAGAAAAATAAAGCAAGAATAAGAGAAGTCAAAGAAAGCAAGAAAACGACAAATGTCGCATCTGGAATGCTCAACTTTCCCGAGGCGATAGGACGCTTTTTCTTTGCTGGATGTTTCTTATCATACGGATAATCTATGATATCGTTTAATATATATGAAGTTGAGGATAAGATACAAAATAAGAGAAAACCAATAGTGGTATTAATAAGAAGAGGAATATTAAAAAGTTGACCTGAAAAGAGAATGGATGTGAAAACAACAAAATTCTTTACCCATTGATTGGGACGGGCCGCAACAATAAAATACTTGAGTTTTTGTATACTCACCGTAGAGACATTATAGCATGCTTGCTTGCTTGTACGTATTAGGTATTACGTATTAGGTATTAGGTATCAGGCCGGGGTTTAAAACGGCAATGTCAAACTTAGATCGTCATCATGCCCTTGATAATTCAAATACCGGTTCCATTCAACAGGTAAACGAACCTTGTCAACTCCGTTTATGTAGTAAATTTCGTTTTGTTTAATACCAAAATCAAATAATTCTCTTGTTAGAGAAACATCCATAAGACAATACTTTTTAAGCTCATCGATGTGCCCCTCCCTATACAATTGGATTGCACGTAAACCATGCCCTGTTTTTGCTTTGTTAAGTGTTGCGCGAACAATTGAATCTAAACTAAATCTCCGTCCGATACGATTTTTAATATCAGTGAGAATGTCAAATGTTTTAAATTGAGAAATATCTCCCGGATAGTATCCTTTTAAGACAGGTAAATCAAATCCATCTATGTTATATCCAATAAGAATCGAGGCATTTTCTAAGATGGGATACATTTCAGGAAGTTCTGACTCTTCATAGATGTGCAATTCTTCAGTCTTATAGTCATACAGTCCTGCCACTGATATCCCTAACTTAACATGTTCAGATGTTTCACGAAAAGTATGTTTCGTCTCGAAATCGAGGATTACGGGATGGCGCATAGTTAGTTTTTTGGTTCAGTATCACTTAGAAGTTCTCTAAAGACTTCTAATTTCAGGAGATTATTCGTTTTAGTGCTTGGTTTCTGTCTCAATACTCTCCTTAAATCGTTTTCTGTTTGTAATTCCATATGTTGCAGATACTCAAGGAGTTGATCTTGATCATCTTCAGCGAGATCTTTAAATGATGCATGTATGATCTCATCTATGCGCCCTATTTTCCATAAAAGCGCAATTACTTCATCGTTCATTTCGTTTAATGAAGAAATATCTCCAATAATTGGTCGTATTTTAAAACGCATCATCTGAATATCTCTAAGCATAATCTTAAACGCTGGTTTTGGCTGCTCGACTTCTGTCACAATTTTTCTTATAATATCAAGTGCAGATATTTTTCTCATAAAAGTACTCTATCTTAATATGCTTAAATCTAAAATTCAAGACGACTTAACAGCAAGCCTTAAAGCAAAAGATCAAGAAAAGGTTGACACACTGCGCTTTTTCATGTCTGAATTAAAGAATTTAGAGATTGAAAAAAAGGGTGAATTATCCGATGAAGAAGTAACTAAACTGATTAAAAAGCAAATAAAAAATCTTTCCGATGCTGTCGATATGTTTACAAAAGGCAAAAGAGATGATTTGGTCACCCAGAATAATAAACAGATTGAAATTTTATCTACGTATCTCCCCCCAGAGCTTTCTGACGAAGAATTAACTTCTGCAATTGGAACAATTATTCAAGAAAACAAAGAGCTTTACGACAAAAATCCGAAAGCGATTATTGGAATTGCAATGAAAAAACTCGCTTCTCAAGCAGACCCAAAGAGAATCATGGATGAGCTCAACAAGATCGGAAATTAGATCATCATAAGACTCTCTATGCAGTTGTTACTTGACAAACAAAACTATTTTCTTCTACAATGATGGTGCTTCACTCATGCGCATACGTGAATTAACCGGTATTACGTTTGATGATGTTTTACTGGTGCCAAAAAAAACCAATATTGAGTCTCGAACTCAGGTGGATCTTACTTCACGTCTTACTCCAAAAATAAAACTCAGTATTCCCGTCGTTTCAGCCAATATGGATACAGTTACTGAATCTACTATGGCGATTGCTGTTGCTGAAGCAGGGGGAATAGGTATCATACACCGATTTCTCACTATTGACGCAGAAGCCGAGAAAGTTGCACGAGTCAAAAAAAAGGGTCTCATTGTTGGAGCTGCTATAGGTGTTCGAGAAGACTATCTTGCAAGGACCGAAGCTCTTCTTAATGCAGGTGCGGACGTCATTGTTATAGATATAGCTCATGGTCATAGTTTATATCTCATTAAAGTCTTAAAAGATATAAAGAAAAAATTTCCTAAAGCTGAAATTATCGCTGGAAACATAGCAACCGGAGAAGCTGCAGAAGAACTTATAAAAAACGGGGCAGACGCGGTGAAAGTAGGTATTGGTCCCGGATCAATTTGTATTACCCGGCTTGTTGCAGGAGCGGGCGTCCCTCAAGTCACCGCAATTGATGATGTGGTTAAAGTTGCACGAAAATATAAAACGCCTGTTATCGCCGATGGTGGAATAAGAACATCTGGTGATATTGTTAAGGCTCTTGCAACAGGAGCTTCAACAGTGATGATCGGATCGATATTTGCAGGAGCAGAAGAAAGCCCAACAGTGATGATGACAAAAGAAGGTAAAAAATTCAAACTTACCAGAGGAATGGCCTCACTTGCTGCATACCTCGATAACCATGAAAAAAATGGGAATGGTAATGGTGAGAAAAATGGGAATGGTGTTAAAAAAGATCTTGCAACTTATGCAGCAGAAGGAGTTGAAGCAATGATCCCATATCGCGGACATGCTCAGCATATTATTGCTAAACTAGCTGGAGGTATGCGATCTGGGTTTTCGTATTGCGGGGCGGTAAATATTGAAGAACTATGGAAAAACGCAGAATTTATTCGCATTTCTAACAGTGCCCTCATTGAATCCCACTCCCATGACGTATTGGAGGTATAGTATGAGTCTGAATTGAGCTGAATAGGTTATAATGGGTTGGCATGAGAGCTTATCTTGAAATCTTCCGCACTACAATCGCAGAATACCTGGTCTACCGTCTCAGTTTTGTTCTGTGGCGTGTAAGAACCGTCATAACACTCTTAGTTCGTTATTATTTGTGGCTGGCAATCTTTGAAAAAACACCTGTTATTTTTGGATATACAGAAAGCCATATGCTTACATACATTCTCCTTTCTTCAGTAATTTCTCACCTCGTCTTATCAACTAAAACTGCAGATGTTGCAGGTGAGATTGTGGGGGGAAAAATAATTAACTACATTTTGAAACCCGTATCGTTCTTTAAATATCAAATTGCTAAGGATCTTGCGGATAAGTTTCTTAATATTTCATTTGCAGTTTTTGAAATCGCTATTCTGATATTTCTCCTTAAACCTCCTCTCTTTTTACAGACTGATATAACAATGTATATTTATATGATCTATTTTGTAATAATCGGCTTAATCATCTCATTTTTCATTAATATTAGTCTCTCATTTATTGGGTTTTGGACGCCGGAGGTTTGGGGACCACGATTTATTTTCTTTATGCTTATACTGTTTTTTTCAGGAACGTACTTCCCACTCGACATTCTTCCTACACCACTTTATTACGCCACATTTCTCACTCCTTTCCCGTATTTTTTCTTTCTTCCATCACGGATTTACCTCGGTTTACCACCCAATCATCTTGTAGTATTTGCTATATTTGGAGCGGTTTGGGTATTTATCAGTTATTACGCGACAAAGCAACTTTGGCTCAAAGGTGTGCGCCAGTTTAGTTTTTTCGGAAGATGATTGTACTAATCTTGAAAATGTTGTTTATAAAAGGCAAGACCTCTTAAAGCTACCGGCGCCCACATCTCGATATCAGAATAAACATCTTCTGGCAAAATCTGTACTTCTGTTATCTCGTCATCGATTATTGGATTTACATATAATGCTCCGTATTGACCAATCGTTCTTCCCTGAAGCGTGTCTCTATTTGGTGTATGTATTTTTCCACTATGACTAAATGTATGTTCCGGCATAAGATCGTAGTTAGAGAGAAGAATATCTCTTAGTGTATAGGCATCTTGCTCACTTTTTACTACAATACGCATGCCCAGCGAGTCAAATATCTCATCAGGGTCATGGCCGTATCGTCTTGTTTTTTCCCATATCCCAAAGTTACTCTTCGCTCGGCAATCGAGCACTCCATAAGGGGCACCTTGATTGGCAAATAGTGTTGAAACCATTCGGGCAAGGTTGACTACCGTATACCATCTCTCTTCAGAATCACCAAACCTAGATTCAACTTTTTCTGCGGTACGCGGAAGATATAATGCAAATAACTCGTCTTCTCTGCGTTG
The DNA here is from genome assembly GCA_001788095.1 of Candidatus Roizmanbacteria bacterium RIFCSPHIGHO2_12_FULL_37_23. GTDB lineage: Bacteria > Patescibacteriota > Microgenomatia > UBA1406 > HO2-37-13b > 2-12-FULL-37-7b. The sequence continues at coordinate 4,383 of MFZX01000033.1, read as the reverse complement.
AAGATTCCTTACGACTTGATAATAGAGGTTATCAGCCCTAAAATCGTCCTTAATTCCATCATGATACTCAAGACGCCTCAAAGTAGCCACTAATGCCCTCAGCACTATGACTCCTGGATCATTTTGAATCCTTCTAATAACTTTATCTGAAACTACCTCTTCAGGTAGTCCTCTGAGAAAGTCTATCCCTCGATATAACATAGCCTATTATTATACCATACTATAGGATTATCTTCCTTTATAAAACAGGTATAATATACGCATGAGCAACTCCATAAGAAATCTTAAAATTTTCTTACTTTTTTCAAAATACTCAATAAAGTCTCTTTTACAGGAACGGCTTGGAATTGTTTTATTCACCCTTGGAAAAATCATCCGTTTCGCAATGTTCTTCTTTTTTATTTATATCCTTGTCGCAAAAACATCCACACTAAAAGGCTACACAACAAATCAGGTCATCATCTTTTACCTTTCTTTTAATCTCGTTGATACACTTAGTCAGTTATTGTTTCGCGAAGTTTATCGATTCCGAGAACTTGTCGTAACTGGAGAATTAGACGGAGTTCTTATTAAGCCATATCATCCATTCTTAAGGGTTTTAGTAGGAGGCGTGGACTTTCTTGATGCAATCTTGCTTGGTCCATATATCGCACTCACTGTCTATTTCATCTCAATATCAACAGGAATTACTCTTACTTCACTCTTCACCTATATTTTACTTCTCATGAATGCTCTAGCAATTACTGTAGGTTTTCATATTGCTGTACTTGCTCTTGGCATCGTAACAACCAACGTTGACCACAGCATTATGATTTATCGCGACGTCACATCTCTTGGTAGGTTTCCTATTGAAATCTACCGCGAACCTTTGCGATGGATTTTTACTTTTCTTCTTCCTGTTGGAATAATGATGTCCTTTCCATCTCAAAGCCTCTTTGGACTTCTCAGTATTCAAGGTATAATTTCTGCTTTCGTTGTGTCTACGGGCTTTATCACATGCTCACTCTTCTTCTGGCGTTATGCGCTGCGAAAATACCAAAGCTGGGGAGGATGAGAGAAAACTAAAGCCGGGCTTTTGAAAAATAATAAGATAAGCTATAATACCTTCGCTGTGAAATACTACATTAAAACCTTTGGTTGTCCCCACTTCGCTCTAAAGAGCTTCGCGGGGCAAGTTGATCGTAAAGTTTATTAAATAAAAACACAATGAGTGACTCTCAGAAATATTACATAAAAACCTTTGGTTGTCAGCAAAACGAGGCCGATTCTGAACGCATTAAAGCTGCTCTAGAAGGTCGTGGTATGAAACCAGCAACTTCATACAAAGACGCTCAATACGTCGTTATAAATACCTGCATGATTCGTGAGTCTGCTGAAAATCGTGTTTACGGTCTCGTGCATAATCTAGGAGAATTAAAAACTCTTCGACAAACTCAGGGTCAGGACTACAAAATTATCATTACTGGTTGCATGGTTGGTGTTGCGTTTCGCGATAAAACAGGTAAGGTGCTCCAAAAGATCAAAAAAGCTATGCCTGCAGTCGATGAATTTATGCCTATTGAAGAAGTCGGGTTTGATTTTGCTCCTCTGCGAACTAATAAAATTTCTGCATGGGTTCCTATTTCAAATGGGTGTAATAACTTCTGTACTTTTTGTATTGTGCCGTTTACGCGAGGAAGAGAGATATCTCGCCCATATCAAGACATCATAGACGAATGTCGTGAACTAAAAAAGAAGGGGTACAAAAAAGTCACTCTTTTAGGTCAAAATGTAAATTCATACGGTTCTGATCTGATCCTTGGTGAAAAGAATATCCAGGTTATGAGAGATCTTCCAGGGAAGGATTACTTTGAAGGAATCCACAACTCACAAGCTCCAAATAATAAGAAATTCTCCGATCTCACCGCCAGCCGGCGGTTTCAAGTCTCAAATTCCCGTGTGGTCAAACCCGTCTATGTTAAGCATCTGGGACGATTGCGCATTCCAACTCTTTTTCCTTATTTACTTAATGAAGTTGCAGAAATGGGATTTGAAGTCGTCGATTTTATCTCTTCAAATCCCTGGGATTTTTCCGATGAGCTCATTGATGTTATTGCAGGAAATAAAAATATAACACGAACGATTCATCTTCCTGTCCAGTCCGGTGATGATGCGATATTGAGACGAATGAATCGCTGGTATACCAGCGACGAATATCTTTCTCTTGTCTCGAATCTCAAATCTCAAATTTCAAATCTCAAATTTACGACAGACATCATTGTTGGTTTCTGTGGAGAAACAGAAAGACAATTTAAGAACACTATGAAACTTTGTAAAAAGGTTGGTTTTCTAAAAGCCTACATCGCAGTCTACTCTTCTCGCCCAATGACAGCGGCAACAAAAGTTATGAAAGACGATATTCCTCATGAAGTTAAGAAAAGGAGATGGCAAATACTTGACGATCAAGTTAATAAACCCAATCTCAAGAAAAGCAAAGGAATTCACGTGTATAATTAAATTCTCTACCATGAAACCACAAGATATCTATAAATACTGTCTTCGTTGTGGTGGTGGTTTAAAAAAACTTGACGAAATCACGTTTCAATGCGAAAAGTGCAAAAATAAAATGTTTGTCAATCCCGAACCGGTAGCAAGTGTAATTTTGGAAAAAGGAGAAAATCAAATTCTACTTGCAAAAAGAGCGATTGAACCAGCAAAAGACAAATGGGATGTTCCAGGTGGATTTATAAAACCAGGAGAAACTGCAGAACAAGCAGGTGTTCGTGAAATCAAGGAAGAACTAGGTATCACTATTAATATTATCGACATCATTGGAACGGTAGCTCCACAAGACTATACCTATCAAGGCATTGATAATCCCCACCTTGTTGTGGTATTACGAACCCGATTACAAGGAAATGAAACTATTAAACCAAGTGACGATGTTTCAGAGTATAAATTTATCGATAAAGAATCTGCATTACGAGAAAATATTCAACTCGATGGAACAAAAATGGCATTGGAATTATATCTTAAAAGATATACGCTCAAACCTCTCGAGTAACCAAATCAGCTACCTCTCGACCTAACTTCACTGCATAATTAGTTCCCCTATCATAAGGATATGTCATATCAAGATTTGCTATATAGAATCCTTTGACAGGCGTCTTAAAATCTGGTTTATTCTCAAGAAAATTTTTATCAAAGATTGGTTGAGCAAAAGGGCCAACGAAGCGGAAAGAATTGAGAATTGAGAATTGAGAGTTGAGAATTTTCAGGTAAGGGCGTAAATGATCGACAAGCTCCTCTTTGGTCATTTTCATAAGAGGATCATCTTTTTCCAGATAATACCCAATATATGCAATATGATTACCTCCATAATATTTCTTGTCGATAAGATTTGTGTGTTGACCTAATATCATAATAGGAATATCTTTTGATGCTATATTTAACCAATACGTTTTGTGTACTATTGGTTTATCGGTCTCGAGAATAAGTACTAGAGCGTGTAAATACTGTAATTGTCTAAGTTTTTTTATTGATTCGGTTGGGAGAATTTTATCGGCAATTTTGATCAAAACAGGAGTGGGCAGCGTAGAAACAACAGCATCAAATTCCTCGCCATTAATAATAAACTTCTCCCCCTGTTTTTTGATTGTGTCAACAGAAATTCCAATTTTCAAATTTCCTTTCTCAAATCTCAATTTTTTCTCCACATGATCGATTAAGCTTTGAAAGCCTTCTTCTATGTATCCTAATTTTTTCGTCCTCTTATGTATTCTCGCCCAGAGAAATGAGGCTAATATTTTTCCCGCATATTTACCGAACTTTTTCCGAAAAAGCTCTTTAAAAAAGATATTCCATACATTTTTCCCCATATATTTTTTTGTAAATTCCTCCGCGGTTATTTTCTCGTATAAAGGTATATTCGGGAAAAACTTTAAAAAACCAAGCACAAGTCCAGCCTGAATCTTATCTTTTAAAGATAGATAGGGAAACAATAGAAATCCTTTCGGGGAATCTACGGGAATTATACGGTAATTATTTTTACTTTCCTTATATAAGGAATCAGTACTAGGGGATTTGAAAAAAATACGATCAAATCCTATTTCTTTTGCAAAACGTATTATGTCAGTATCATTTGAGAAAAGATGATGATACGCGCGCTCAAGAGGCCATTTCCAATGGGGTTCCTTAAAGCCAACCGCCAATCCTCCTAAAACATCTGATTTTTCAATGAGTGTTACCTTGTGTCCTTTTTTTGCCAAATAATAACTGGCCGATAAGCCAGTAAACCCTCCACCAAGAACAGCTATTTTTTTTATTTCCCGCATATTTCTTGCAAAAATACCGCAAAGATTTTATAACAGATCTAATAACAAAGGAACCCAAGGAGCAAACGAC
>MFZX01000032.1 GCA_001788095.1 Candidatus Roizmanbacteria bacterium RIFCSPHIGHO2_12_FULL_37_23 | reverse complement strand
AAAAACCCATTTCATTATCGCAGGGTAAGTTTGACAAACTATATTCATTCCATCATAGGAGTCAGAGACTGTTCTTCGAAACTACAGTTGGCGCAGGGCTTCCTGTGATTTCAACAATTCAAGAACTCATACATACCGGTGATGAAATTCAAGAAATTCAAGGGTGTTTTTCTGGAACACTTGGCTATATTTTTTCTCAACTTGATAAGGGGAAGAAATTTTCTGAAGCAGTTAAAGAAGCAAAGATAAAAGGATTCACTGAGCCTGATCCTCGAGATGATTTGTCTGGTCTTGATGTTGCTCGCAAAGCACTTATTCTCAACAGGATAATAGGTCAGAAGCGAAATCTGCAAGAGATACGTATTACTCCCCTCTTTACTCCTGAAATGGCGAAATTACCTGTTGACGATTTTCTTTCACAATTAATAACTCTTGATAAAACATATGCGAATCGACTGTCTCTATTAAGAAAACAGGATAAAACATTGCGATATGTGGCTACTATTACTCGTAAGAAAGTTACAGTAGCTTTAGAAGAAGTATCCACACAAAGTGATATCGGATCGCTTCAAGGCCCAGATAACATCGTTGTTATAAAAACAAAGCGCTATTATAATAATCCCATGGTTATCAAGGGCCCGGGAGCAGGTATTCAAGTAACTGCTGCAGGTGTTCTTGGAGATGTTATTAAAATTGTTAAGCGAATTTCTAAATTATGAAAAAACTTAAAGTTGGCATACTGGGAGCAACTGGTATGGTTGGTCAGAGATTTGTCACACTCTTAAACAATCATCCGTGGTTTAATGTAGTTCTTGTTGCTGCATCTCCATCATCTGCAGGCAAGACATATGCGCAAGCAGTTCAGGGACGATGGTGGATGAAGGACAAGATTCCACAAAGAATTTCAAAGCTAAAGTTGTATGCAGTTAAAGATGATCTTGATGTCGTAGTATCAAAGGTGGATATGGTTTTTTGTGCATTAAATATGGATAAAAAAGAAATTCAACATCTTGAGAACACGTATGCTTCGGCTGGTGTACCTGTAATATCTAATAATTCTGCGCATAGATGGACAGATGATGTTCCTATGATTATGCCGGAGATTAACGTTCATCACGCGAAACTTATTGATATTCAGAGAAAAAGAAGAGGGTGGACAACAGGTCTTATTGCTGTTAAACCAAACTGTTCGATTCAATCGTATGTAACGATTCTTACTGCACTTAAAAAATTTGGTCCAAAAGATGTAGAGGTTGTGTCTTTACAGGCAATTTCTGGCGCAGGGAGGACATTCCAATCGTGGCCAGAAATGGTAGATAATGTGAATCCTTATATCGCACGAGAGGAAGAAAAAAGTGAGCAGGAGCCCATGAGAATTTGGGGAAAAATAACAGGGAAAAAAATTGTTCCAGCAAAATCTCCCCATATTTCTGCTACGTGTATTCGAGTCTCTGTTTCTGATGGGCATATGGCGTCAGTATCGGTGAATTTCACTAAAAAATCTTCAAAAAAGCAGTTTTTAACGGCTATTGAAACATTTAATAGAAATCATTCTCTTGCCACATTACATCTCCCCTCCTCTCCGAAGAAATTAATTACGTATTTCGAACAGGATGATCGTCCTCAAACGCGACTTGATAGGGATATTGGAAAAGGGATGGGAATATCTTTTGGACGATTAAGAGAAACTGAAGGTTTCGATTGGAAATTTGTTGCTCTTTCTCATAATACTATTCGTGGAGCAGCCGGCGGCGGAATTCTTACCGCAGAATATTTATACAAAACGGGTTATATCAACACTCGCTAGTTATCGAGCCTTCCTTCCACACGTTTAATACGATATTCGTGATCTATAAGTCGATCATCTAAGTTTGTTACTACAGCCTCAAAACTTTTTTTGACATCTTGCTTAAAACTAGTAAGGTTCTGCTCGAGCGTATCTAGTCTAACATCTATCTTATCTAGCCGACTCTCGATTTTTTCAAACCGCCTGTCAAGCTGTTCGACCAAAATTCTCTCATGACTATTAAGTAGTTTTTCGAAGCGAATCATCATAACTTTTTCATGATTCTCGAAAAGCATTCCTATTTGTTGGATATCCTGTTTTGTGAGCATGGATCATCAATATAGAAGATTTTTTGGATGTTGTCAAGAAGATAATTTAAGACTGTTGTGACAACCCATAGCTAGAATGGAATATTAAATATTTATTAAATCTAATGTCTTTAGAGAGATGTCATAGAGAGAATCCACTGTTACATCAGCGCGAGAAGTATCCTGCGGTAGCGTATGAGGATTTCTTACTGCGATACAAAAACACCCCGCGCCTTTTGCAGAAGCAATTCCCTTCTCTGCATCTTCCAAAACAACCGCTTCATGAGGTTTAATGCTTAATTTTTTGCATGCAACTTGGTATGTTTCCGGATCAGGCTTCCCCTTTGAGACATCATTGCCCGATACTATCACGTCAAAATACTCTTTGAGAGAAAATTTTGACAGTACAATGTGGATATATTCCATTACCGCAGAGGATGCGATAGCTAATTTTAGATGATTCTTTTTGAAGAGATCGAGAGATTCACGGAGTCCCGGCATAGGCTCGAGTTTTCCTTTGACTAGCCTAAGAAAAATATCGGATTTTTCCTCATATAATTGTTTCGCTGGCACATCAATATTAAGATTTTCCTTGAAAACCTTCATTACGTCAATAACTCTCATACCTATCAACCCACTTCTTATACTTTCTGGTAGATCATAGAGGTTTTTATGGTATTTTTTGAGCATTTCAATGATGGATTCGATATGAAGTTCATCTGAACGGACCATGAGATCATCCATGTCGTAGATTACAGCTTTTATCATAGAATTATAGTTTTGCTAACGAGATTCTGATTCTTTCAATTCCTTCTTGCAAATTTTTCATTGATGTAGCATATGAGATTCGAAGATAACCTTCTCCAAATTTTCCGAAATCTGATCCTGACAAAAGTGCCACTCCACCCTTCTCGAGGAGGTAGTTCGCAATCCACGACGACTTTTTATTAAATGATTTTACATTTGGAAAAACATAAAATGCTCCAGCAGGCTCTGGACATACTATTCCTGGCATTTGATTAAGAGATGAAACTACAAATTTTCTTCGATGTTTAAATTCTTTGACCATATTTCTAAGTTCGTCTTTAGGACCATTTAAAGCTGCAAGGATTGCATGTTGGGTAAATGTAGCTGTGCACCCAACCATATGTGTTAAGAGATAATCGATTTTGTCCATAATTCTTGTAGGTGCTGAAATATATCCAATTCGCCATCCTGTCATTGCATAGGTTTTAGAAAATCCTGAAACGAGAATTGTCCGGTCTTTTACACCTGGAAGTCCATAGTAGCTCGTATATGCATCGGAGTACGTAATCTGATCATATATTTCGTCAGTAATCACCCAGCATTGAGTATTTTTGACAGCATGAGCAATTTCCATAAGATCTTGTTTTCTCATAATGCCTCCTGTTGGGTTTGAGGGTGAATTTAAGATGATGAGCCTTGTTTTCTTTGAAAATTTTTTTCTAAAGACATTCATATCAAAACTAAAATTATTTTTTTCAATAAGAGGTATAGGTACTCTTTTTGCACCTAAAAAGTCGATAAGAGTTTGGTATGTTGGAAATCCTGGATTTGGATACATTACTTCATCACCTGGTTCGATAAGAGCTAACAATGCAGTAAAGATTGCTGTCTTTCCAGATGGTGTTACTGCAATATTATCTGAAGAAATATTAATGTCTTTCTTCGAAGATACGTCTTTTGCTATAGCTTGTCTGAGAGGTAAAATTCCAAGAGGGGGATTATATTTTGTATATCCTTTTTTTATGGCTTCAACTCCAGCATTTGCAATATGTTTTGGGGTGGGAAAATCTGGTTGGCCGATTTCTAAATGAATGATGTCCTTTCCCTTTTTTTCGAGTATTGTAGCTTTAGATAATACGGCGTAGGCTCCTTCTGCAGCTAAAACATCTGTTCTCTTTGCAAGGCTGGGTCTCATGGGCAATTATCATAGCAGAAAAAATGCTGACGGTCAATTATAATTGAATTTTAATAAACACTATGAGAAAATAGCACTGTATGCCGACAAATAAAAAGATGCTTGTCTCAGATTATATTCTAGATTTTTTAGTCTCCCAGGGTGTAAGAAAAGTATTTCTCATAACTGGAGGAGCCATAGCTTTTGTTGTTGATGCATTTTCTCGACGAAAAGATATCGAGTATATATGCGTTGCCCATGAACAAGCAGGCGCCATGATGGCAGATGCATATTCACGTCTTGGACCCGGACAAGCAGCAACCATGGTAACATCTGGACCTGGCGCAACAAATCTTATTACTGGAATTTGTTGTTCTCATTTTGATTCAATCCCGGTCATCCATATAAGTGGACAGGTGAATCAATACGAGATGCGTGGAGCACATCCTGGAACAAGCGACGCTCGTCAAGTTGGATTTCAAGAAACACAAATAGTTGACATTGTTGCACCAATTACAAAATGGGCATATCAGATAAAAACTGAAAAAGAAATTCGATATGTATTGGAAAAAGCTGACTATATTTCGAAATCCGGTCGACCAGGTCCTGTTGTTATAGATATTCCTATGAATTTTCAACGAGCCGAAATTAATCCAGCAAAATTGAAAGGATTCAAACCTCCTAAAAAACCTCCATACCGCGATATAGGAAAAGTATTAGAAAAAAAAGTCAGAAAAGTGTGGGAGATGTTAGTGAGTGCACAACGACCCGTGATTGTCTCTGGTGGTGGGGTTCGACTTGCAGGAGCACTTGACGAATTTCATAAGCTTGCAAAACTAACAGGATTCCCCCTCGTTACATCATGGAGCGGTTTTGATAGCATTTCTTTTAATCATAAACAATATGTTGGAAGTCACGGAGTGTACGGTTATCGCTCAGCTAATTTTACTGTACAAAACGCTGATGTGTTGCTTACTGTAGGTAGTCGTCTTGATACGCGACAAACTGGAGGTCGCCCTGAAACATATGCTCGTGAGGCAAAAATCATTATGGTCGATATTGACCGCGCAGAACTTGCAAAACGTAGAGGTCTTACTCCGCACCTTTCTATCGAGACGGATGCAAAAGAATTCCTCAATATGATGCTGAAACATGCTCCTTCAAAAAAGGAATTGCCTAATATCTCTGATTGGAATAACATAACTAGGCAATGGAAAAACAAATACCCGATGGTTCAAAAAGTATATTACAAGCAAAAACATGGAGTGAATGTATATGTTTTCGTTAAAGAACTCTCTGATCAAGCTGAGAGTAATGCAGTTATTATCCCAGACGATGGGGGTCATCTTACATGGGCCATGCAAGCGTGGGAGTTAAAAAAAGGACAGAGAATGTTTTCAGCATTTGGTAATTCACCTATGGGATATGCATTCCCGGCTTCACTTGGTGCTTCAGTAGCATTAAATAAGAAACCGATTATCTGTATTGATGGAGACGGCAGCTTGCTTATGAATATTCAAGAAATGCAAACGATGGTAAATTATAAATTACCTGTGAAGGTGTTTATTTTTAATAATCAAGGCTATGGAATCATTCGACAGTTCCAGGAGCTCTATCTTGATAGGCGCTTCGAAGCTACAGGAAAAAAGAATGATGTAACAGTGCCTGACTTTATGCGTATTGCAGAAGGATTTGGTATTAAAGGGATTCGTATTAACAGTCATATAGATATGAAACGCAAGATACAACAAGTTTTATCGTACAAAGGCCCTGTATTATGTGAAGTAATGCTCAATTCTAACCAGAAGATAATTCCAAAACTTATGTTTGGTAATCCTATTGAAGATTTATCACCCCTTATACCTCGAGATGAATTTAAGAAAAATATGATAATAGAAGCGATAAAGGCAGACAAGTCATTAACTGAAGCAAATTAAAGTAAATAATCTTCTATAAATTGACCGTTTCCTTCACAATAAGATTCGGCCTGAGTTTTACATCATCATAAATCCGCGCTAAGTATTCACTAATTATTCCTAATGCTGAGAATAAAATTCCAAAAAGAAAAAGCATAATGAGAAGAACAGACGTGATCCCAGGTGCTTCGCGTCCATGAGCAAAGTACAAATATAAATAATAAAATCCTAAAGCAAAGGATGCGAGCGTTATTAAAACACCAACGTATGACACGAGTCTTAAAGGTAGATAAGAAAAGGAGAATATTCCATTCAGCGCGACATACATGACAGTCTTCAGATCTGCTTTTGATTCGCCAGCGAATCTATTTTTTCTGTCAAATGGAACGCCAGTACTATTGAAGCCAGTCCATATGACAAGACCGCGTAGATATTTATTTTGTTCAGGCATCGTGTTAATCGCTTGGTAAACTTTTTTATCAATCAAGCGGAAATCACTAGCGTTTTCAGGAAACATATTATGTGTTACTTTATTGATAAGTTTGTAATATAACTTTGACATGATGTTTCGTACAATAGATGCGGTTCTTTTTTTCACGACTCCATACACGATTTCGTATCCTTCTTCCCATTTCTTAACAAATTTTGGAACAACATCAAATGGTTCTTGTAAGTCTGCCATCATAATGACGAGCGCATCACCCTTGGCGAATCTCATGCCTGCTGCAATACCTCCGTCTGCAGTGAAGTTTCTAGAGAGTCGAAGTACTTTGATGCGTGTATCTTTTTGACCGGCTTTTCTAAGAATTTCAAACGACTTATCCCAAGATCCATGTTCGACAAATATCGCCTCCCATGCATATTTTTTTTGAGAGTTGAAAAATGCAGTAATCTGCTTAATAAGTTCAGGGAGATTTTCCTCTTCGTTATACACAGGAAAAACAAATGAAATAAGAGTAGTATCCTTACCCATAGTGGCACATTATACTAAAAATATGCTAATCCATGCCAATCTTATGAATAGCATCAGCAACTATTGGGATATTTTGTACAGATAACCCCCCAAAGTTAATTCTGCCATTTGATAAAAGGTAAATCCCCTTTTCATGTTTTAGTTTGTACACTGATGTTTCCTGAAGATCTAAAATACTGAAAAGTCCCTTGCCTTGTATCACATACTGATATTGTTGACCTGCATAATCGGTAAAAAGCTTACGACGCATATGTAATGAAGCAATAGCCGAATAGAGATCCTTCTCCCATTTATTTTTTAAATCTTTTTTTGAAAGAATCGTTTTCACAATATGTTCTCCGTAAGCAGAAGGGTTGGAATTAGTGACACGAAAGAGGTATTTCAGTAAATTTTCAGTTTCGGCTTTTTTCTTCGCTGTTTTATTTAGAATAAATAGCACTCCTGTGCGGTGTTGATATAATGTCATATTTTTTGAATACGACAGAACAACAGCCATGGGAATTTCAAGCGAGAGAAAATGCCGGACTGAAAAACAATCTTCTGCAATCGTAGTTCCCATCCCGAGATATGCAAAATCAAAAAGCGCAGAACTTTTTGTCTTTTGTATTATTTTCCCCAGCTCTTTCCATTGCTGATTTGAAGGATTGATTCCTGTTGGATTGTGGGTTGACCCTGCCTGCAGAAGAACATAGCTATTCGGATGTTTGACAATGAGATCGGTGAGCGCTTCCAAATGGAAAGCATTGTTGTTCATGAGGTGTTTATAGGTAATAATTCTGAAACCAAGATAGGAAAATATTTTTGTATGATTTTCCCAAGTAGGCATGCCAATAATAATAGATGGTTTTTTATGAAGCTTTTTTATGTAATTTCCCCAGACGAAAAGTCCATTTGTACCCCCCATAACTCCCTGCTGGGCAAGCCGTGTTGCATAAATTCTAGATAAACTTTTTCCTAAAACAAGCTCCTGCGAAAGAGTCAAAAAATCAGGATCACCCTGAATAGGTAAATAATTGAAATTACTCAATGTAAGTTGCCTGGAAGCAATTTTAACACTGGGGTGAATATATGACATCCCTTTTTCATCGAGATATATACCAATTGCGCAGTTGACTTTGTGTTTTCTTCTGTCAGAAATGAATTCATCATGTAATTCAAAAATTTCATCTTGGAGAGGTATTTTTTTTGAATATCTACTATGATTTCTCATAGAATTTCCGGAATTTTGGTGTGCTGTGATCGTTAATCACTTTGTCAATGATATACGATGGTCGCTGTTTTACTTCCTCAAAAATAATCTGAATATATTTCCCAACAACACTTATAGCTAAAAGTTGGATACCGCCAAAGAAAAAGATTGCTAAAAGTATCGGAATTGATGCATTGAGAGGATTACCTAGAGATAAGACTAAAAATAAATAAGAAAAAATAAAAACAAAAGAAGGTATGGCTAAAACTAATCCCAATGTTGTAATGATATCGAGTGGAACAAATGAAAAACCTAAAAGAGCCCGTTGCATATCTCCCAGGTAGTCAAACATTGAATTTTTAGTTGTCCCAAATTTTCTTTCACGTCTCTTATATTCGATTTGCTTGACATTGAATCCGACCCATGCACGCAATCCTCTAAAAAATCTATTCCTTTCAGGAAGATTGGCAATAATATCGTTTATCCTTCTATCTAGTAGGCAGAATGATCCTGAATAGAGTGGGACATCCATACTAGCAATTTTTCTAAAAATGATGTAGAACAATTTACGTAATTTACTCATGATAAAAGTATCTTTAATTTTTGGCCTTATGCCGATAACCATATCATACCCTTTTTCCCATTCACGCAGAAATTTCGGGATAAGACTTGGGTGATCCTGTAGATCACAGTCGATAAAAGTAACGACATGCCCAATAACGTGATGCATGGCTGCCTGAGTTGAATATTCGGCTGAAAAGGTTCTAGACATGAATAAAGCTGTTACTTTTTTGTCTTTCTTTATAATGCTATTAATAATTTCACGAGATCTATCCCGACTATTATTATCAGTAAAAATAATTTCATAATCATACTGAGGTATTGCAGCTAATGTTTTTTTTATTTCCGAATACGCATATTCGATATTTTCTTCCTCATTATACGTAGGGACAATTATGGAGAGTATTTTTTTCATATTACGTATTGTGGGATCAAGGATTTATCTTGTAGATGCGGGACATCAACATTTCTATGCGGCTATCATCTTCAAGATATATATTAGTATAGTACTTTTTTTTGTTTTGGAGCCAAAAGAGTTCAAAAAGATTTGCCTTTATGATTCCCTCCTCCATTTTGTTCGCTGTGGCGTTTGCTTCTGTCGCAAAAACGATCTTTCGTGTTTCATAACGGTCTAGAAGTTTCTTCGCGACTAATTTTTTAATAAAAGGAATTGCTTCCTTAGCAATACCCCCGCCCATAACTGTTCCTTTTCCTATTTTTTTTGCTTTTGTAAAAATCTCTTCAACAATGGTATACATCCGGTCAATATTAATATCGTAACGTCCTAATGCAAGGGAACCTGAAAGATCAACTCTTCCAACGCTAATAGTACTGAGAAGATTATTTTTATCGGCAGCTAATATTGCATCAACATTTTTATGTCCCTGCGTTGTCTCGATCATGGCAATAAAGCGGATATCCGATCTTGAGTCCGACGGAAAATAATTTTCAATCGCCTTAAGATATTTCTGAAGAGCATAAGGACTCTCTATCATAGGTGCAACCAGTCCTGAAACACCGATTCGCTGGGCAGCAAACATGTCGGTGATTGCCTCAGCACCGCCAATTTTCAAAACAATTCCCAGTCCGGCTCTGTCGGCAATTTCTTTAAACCTCATCAGCTCGTCAATACGTACTCCTTCTGCTTCAAATTCAGCTTTTAAATTAACAACCCCATAGTTCTTTTTCATATCTTCAAGGAGATCAAGTATTTTATATTCGAGAGAGTTCATTATAAATAATGCATGATTAACGCCAAGACATTTTTGCAGATCCAAAGCAACAAGTCAATAGCAAAAACTATATACAAATATGAAAGAATAGATCAAAAAGAAAAAATAAGCTACTTTTTTGTGAGAAGTTTTATTGATCTTGCGGTATAATCTACCTACGTTATGACGGTTCCTGCACATAAAAAAGGAATTCCATACAATCTTACCAAAGAGCATGAATATGCACGAGAGATGTTACTGAAGGCAAAAAGAAAGGGAATCAAACTGATTGCTACTGATCTTGACGGAACTGTTTTGGCCCGTGACCCCGCAGATGGCCAGTACGAAAAATATCATGAACTGTCTACCGTTGTGCAACTTGCAAGTGACGTCACGCAACAAGGCGCCGAATTCGCTATTCTCTCGGCGCGGAATACAACACTCGAGGTAAAGATCCGGGAGATTGCACAACAATTTTCTACCAAGAAACGTACTCCATTTACAATCTGGAGGTCGGGTGGAAATGGTATGAATTTGTTTAGACTGTCGTTCCGGCCGGATTTACCCGAGCCTGAGGTTGAGCCGATATATGTCAACGAAATATCTATTCAAGAAGCGCATGCTGTTGCTGATGTGTTCCAACTCATGTATGCAAAACTGTCGATGGTTCCTTCATCTCAAGGAGTAGCCTTTTTTCGTTCTTTCTTATCAGAGGCTCTTCCTGAAGATCTTGTTCCGGTATCCCATCGGGCCATAAGCGATAAGTATGGCGGCGCTTTTTTTGCTGAAGGGGTAAAAGTATCATGTGTCTTGCCGGATGATATCCAGCATCAGAGAACATGTATCGATTTTTTACACAAACATCTTGATACGGAATTATTCCATATCGGTTGGAGCAGATCGCCTTTCGCTGATATAAGCAAAGTACTCAAGCAGAATGACGTGCCGGTTGATGGGAAAGACTTTGCGGTGAGTACTATCTTGGCGAGAAGTCACCTTAACGATGAACAGGTAATAACATTCGGAGATGCTCCTACAACTACTGATGGGATCGGCAATGATACTGGCCTTCTTAGATTTCCTTTTAGTTTTACTTCTTGCCAGGAAGGGCTGAAATCTCGAATTGAGGAACCGCCTTATATATTAGCTATCCATGATAATTCTCCGGTGGCTTCGGTTCATTCAGCAATCAGGTCAGTTTTTTAGGAGATATTGATCTGTTAACCGCGAACTGATACAATATCTTACTTTAAGCATGGCGGCTAAAATAAAACTTTCAGATTATCTTGTCGAATTTATTGAAGAGCTTGGGGTAAAATACGTTTTTCTTATCTCCGGGGGCGGGTGCATTCACCTTATTGACTCTGTCGGTAAGGCAAAAAAACTGAAATATATTTGTTGCCATCATGAACAGGTTTGTGCGATTGCTGCCGAAGCATATTCCCGCATAACCGAAAACATTGGAGTTTGTATAGTAACTAGTGGACCTGGAGGAACAAACTCGCTTACAGGTCTCATTGGTGCTTGGCTTGATTCAATACCAGTGATTTTTATCTCCGGACAGATAAAGCGGGAAACTATTGCCGACTACTCAAAACTTCGTCAACTCGGCGATCAGGAAATCAACATTGTCGACATGGTTAAACCAGTAACCAAATATGCTGTTTCGGTAAATGACCCAAACGATATTAATTATCACCTTCAAAAAGCAGTATATCTGGCAAAAAGTGGCCGCCCTGGGCCGGTATGGCTTGATATCCCGCTTGATGTTCAAGGATCATTCATTGAAAAGAAAAATCTCAAAAAATTTAATACTAAGGAGATTAGTAAGCAAAACGAAGCTGATAAAACCCGCCTGAGAAGGCTGGTTGCAAAAACCCTTGCTAAAATCGAAAAAGCAAAGCGTCCGGTATTGTTTGTAGGACATGGTGTTAGACTGGCTAAAGCGGAAAAAGAGCTCCTGTATTTATTGAGATTACTTAAGATTCCGGTACTAACTTCTTTTACGGGCTATGATTTAGTCAGCACAGAAAATCCTTATTATGCTGGGCGTCCCGGAACAGTAGGACAGCGGGCCGCCAACTTTGTCTTGCAAAACTCTGATCTTCTCTTAGTAGTTGGTTGCCGTCTCAATATTCGTATCATTGGCTATGAATTTGCTTCCTTCGCTCGTTGTGCCTACAAAATTGTTGTTGACATTGACAAGGAAGAACTCAAGAAGAAGACTATTAAAGTCGATTTACCGATAAACTTTGATGCCAAGGATTTTATTGACGAGATGATACTACAGATCAAGAAATCAAGAGTCAGAATACAAGCCGATGACTGGCTGGCTCAAACTAAACTGTGGAATAAAAAATATCCCCCAGTTGTTCCTTCGTATTGGAAAAGGAAAAAGTTTGTTGATCCCTATTGTTTTGCTGATGAGCTCTCCCGACATCTGAGAAGCAACGATGTAATTACGGTATCCGATGGCACCGCATGTGTTGTTCCCTACCAAGCGTTAAGTTTCCCGCAAGGAACAAAGATCGTAATTAATTCTGGTTGCGCAGCCATGGGCTACGGACTGCCAGCTGCAATTGGATCATGCTTTGCTAACAATAAAAAGAAAACAATTTGCATTGAAGGAGATGGGAGTCTTCAGCTTAATATCCAGGATCTCCAGACTATTCTTTATCACAAACTACCGATCAAGTTATTCGTATTAAACAATGACGGCTATGTCTCGATTCGGTTAACGCAAAATAATCTATTTCAAGGTAGACTTGTTGGATCGAGTAAAGATAGCGGAGTATCAATCCCAAATCTCGTAAAGATTGCCAAAGCATATGGATTTAAAACGGAACAAATAAAAACGAATAAAGAACTAAAGTCAAAAATAAAAAAAGTCCTTTTTTCTGATGGTCCGATATTTTGTGAAGTAATGCTAGCCCCTGATATGCAATTTTTACCCAAAGCCTCGAGTAAAAAATTACCTGATGGCACATTTGTTTCCAGACCGCTTGAAGATATGTATCCGTTTTTATCTCCAGAAGAGCTTAAGGAGAATGTATTTATACCCCTATGGCCCGAGAAGTAAAACGAACAATTCTTCTCACAGGTGCATCCGGATATATCGGGAGAAATATTGTTGAGCAGTTAGGAGAAAAGTACCGTTTCTTAACCCCTCGTCACAAGGAACTCGAGTTGTTGGACACTTCGGCAGTTGACGGATATTTTAGAAATCACATCATAGACGTTGTTATTCATACTGCCGTTGTTGGTGGAAGCAGACCAGGAGAACATGTTGCTGGAGCTCTCGAGCAAAATCTACGAATATTTTTCAATATTATAAGAAATCAGCATCGATATAAAAAACTTATTGTGTTCGGCTCCGGTGCAGAATACGACAAATCCCGCCCATTAAGAAAAATTAGGGAGGGAGATTTTGGCAAACGAATTCCCCAAGACGAATATGGCTTTTTCAAATTTGCTGAATCCCGATATATTGAATGCTTGGAGAATACTGTAATCCTTAGAATTTTTGGCATATTTGGAAAATATGAAGATTACGCGCTCCGTTTTATTTCTAATGCAATGGTAAAAAATATTCTTAGCCTACCAATAACCATGTATCAGAACGTCTATTTTGATTATGTATATATTAAAGATTTTGTCCGTATTGTCGACTATTTTATTACGCATAAGGCAAAAAAGAAGTTTTATAATATTGGGAGAGGGCGAAAAATAGATCTTATAACTCTTGCAAAGAAAATCAATAGGATATCAGATCAGCCTTCAAAAATAATTATTAAAAATCCTGGTTTAAACAAGGAATATACCTGCGACAATACACAGCTCATGAAGGAAATAAAACACTTCGTTTTTACCGATTTTGATAAATCTCTTCTGGAGCTTTATGAATATTATAAAGGGATCAAACATTCATTTAACAAAAAAGAATTTATAACAGATAAAGCATGAAAAAAAGAAATTGTCCCATATGTAATTACAAAAAAAAAGAAACTATGTATCAGCAGACTTTTGCTGGCCACTTTTCACACAGGATTTCCCTATGCCTGCGATGCGATTTTGTATTTGTTGACAATGTTCCGGATCAATCATATTATGACGATTACTATAAAGAGTTTTCAAAATATGAATCGGACCGAAGCCATGAAGCGCATAGTGACTCCACACGGAAATTTCTCAGTACTTTTTTAGCAAAGAATGTACCGAAAAATGCAAAAATTCTGGATATAGGCTGTTCCATTGGGGAACTGCTCAATTTTATTCAAACACTGGGATATAAAAATATTTACGGGTTTGATCCGGCTCCGGGATGTAGGGCAATTGCATATGAGAAGTACAATATTAGAATACAAACGGCTAGTATTGAAAAATTTTCTACCGCAAAAAAATATGATTTTGTTATTCTCTCACAGGTGCTGGAACATCTCATCGATATAAGAGGAGCTGTTGCAAAAATTTCGCAGTTATTAACTCCAGGTGGATATCTGTTTATCGGCGTGCCAGATGCCGGTTCATTTGATGAGCCGCGAGAAGAACCATTTGGTGAGTTTTCAACAGAACATATAAATTTTTTTTCATCCCACTCTTTATTCACACTCCTTAATAACTACATGCTTCGACAGTTGGAGTCGGATGGAAAAGTGCTTTTATCGATCTGGCAAAAAAATGCTACTGAGCAGACGAAGCTTGATACTTATATAAAGAATTCTATGAAACAGATGAAACATATGAAAAATATTATTTCTAAGGCTCCTTCAGAGATGATTGTATGGGGCGCAGGTGCTCTTACGCAAAAATTATTGGAAACAACTAAATTGAGACATAAAGTATTCAAATTTGTAGACATCAATAAACATTTAATTGGTAAAACAATGGCAGGAATTGAAATAATTTCTCCAAGGGATCTCTATAAATATAAGAATCCAATTCTTATTGCCTCTTTTCGTTATCGAGAAGAAATTAAGGAATCTATACAAAAAATGAAACTCCCTAATCGGGTTATAACTTTCTAAGAAAAGCCCCGAATACATCTTTAATTCTATTAATGTGTTTTTTCTCAAGTCCATGGTGGCAGCCGACCACGATTCCTCGTCTCATAACCGCTTCCGTGATTTTGTAATCATTTTTCATTTTCCGGTGTTTAATATGTGCAAATCCGGGCTGTTTTAATATATTTCCCGTAAAAATTGGGCGCGTTTGAACATTTGCTTTTTCCAGATACTCCGCAAGCTGAAGTCTTTGGAACGGTGCTTTTTCCCTTAGAGTTAACGGAAATGCTAGCCACTGTGTTCTCAACTGGGGATGCTGTTTGGGTAAGATGAAGAATTGCTCGTATTTTTTAAAAAAAGAATACAAATCAGCAAAATTTCTCTCGCGGATTTTTCTGAATGACGGAAGTCTCTTTAATTGTGCATTTCCAAAAGCGGCTCCTATTTCCATAGGTAAAAAGTTATAGCCGATTTCATCGAAAATAAATTTTGCATCATACGGAATACTTCCCAGTTTCCCTTTGAATCTTATGTTAATATCTTCAGATTCAGAGAATAATGAGGAGCTTCTCCCCCATCCTCGTAAGACTCGTGCACGATCTCTCCAATCCGATCGGTTCATCATAAGAATTCCACCACCGCCACCCGCGGTTATTATATGAGAGCCATAGAAACTTGTTATTGAAATATCTGAATATGTACCTGTTGGTTTTCCTTTATATGTTGCCCCAAGAGTATCACATGAATCCTCAATGAAATAAAGATTATGTTTTTTCGCTATATCTCTAATACGTATTAAATTAGATGCGTTTCCTAAAAGGAGTGGTATTATGAGTGCCTTTGTCTTTTTTGTTATCAGATCTTCAATCTGATCGACGTTAATATTGTAGGTTCCCTCTTCGACATCGGCAAAAACGGGAATGTGTTTTTTCATCACAATCGGGCCAACAGTTGTTGCGAATGTAAGAAGAGGAGTTATAATTTCCGATCCTTCAGGAAGATCGAGAAGTTCAAGGGCCAAAAGAATTGCAGAAGATCCTGAGTTCACCATCACGCCGAATTTTTTGTTATATATTTTTGCAACCCGTTCTTCAAATTCCCGAATCTCTTTTCCCATGATTGTTCTGTGTTCATCAAGAACCTGAACGACGCGTTTTTTTTCTTCTTCGCCGTGGACTGCTTGACCGTAAGGAACACGAAGCATTGTAGGAGATTTTTTTGCCATGGCTAGATTATAGCGCTCATGAGTTCGTTTTACAAGCGATCCTTGTGTATAAGTCGAGTATTGATCCAATATTGGGAAACTTCTTTCATCAAACGAAAAATTGTTTTGAAATTTGATGTGGAAATACCACCATGACGAGTATAGTCAAAAATCTCTATTTCACTTATCGGAATATTAAGTTTTTTAGCTTTATCTAAAAGCTCTAGATCTATCATACTATTTAAATAAGAAAGTTGGAGCTGTTCAAAATTATTTCGTGAGAAAATATTAGGATTACCGTTAATATCTCGAGAAGAAATCGAGAACAGCATTTTGCAGACGGTATTATACATAATTGAACCTAGTGAGCGCGATGTGTTTTCCCTTTGTATACGAACACCATGAATAACATGTTTTGGATGTTGTTCAAATAGATTAAGAGCTTGAACTAAATCTTTTGCTTTGATCCGCGCACAATTAAGATAACAAATATACTTTCCACGTGAATGCTTAATACCATGTAAAATCCCTAAACCATAACCGCCTGCCTTTAGTTCATACGTATAAACATTTGGAAGTTTTTCTGCAACGCTTTTACATATCTGATAACTCTTATCATGGGTTCCATTTACCACTGGAATAAGTTCAAATCTATATTTATTTTGTGTTAATATTTTATGATATTCACTTATTACTCTCTCAATATGATCCTGTTGATTCATGACAGGAAACACTATGGAGAAATCTATAGATTTTCTCATTAAAATGACGTTCCTTTTGGAAGTGACTTGTCAGTCAACGTATAATGGCTAAATACTTTACCATCTGGTCCTATAATTACTATAAAACCATCTCCTTTATTTGGGTAAATTTTTTGACGTAATTCTTCAGGATCTGGAACTTCATCATTGATAACGCTATTGAGCATCCAGGCGATCGGGTCTCCATGTGATATTAATACAGCTGCTTCTCCTGTGGTCATACCTGCTGCAGTCTGCCAGAAGACATCACGCCCTCTTTGTGTAATTTTATCAATCGGTTCATGATGATATTCTCCCCAGCGTTTTTCATCATAGCAGTTGCCATGAAGCACCACCCACTCTTTCATAGTCAAATTCTCTTTATATGGACCTGGAGCAAATACTTCATCAAGATCATCCCTCCCACTAACAGCATCATCTGGCAATCCCAAAGAAATGTTCAATTGGTATGCAGATTCAAGAGTCCGTGTTTGCGGACTATGAAGAATTTGATTTACTCGAAATTTTCTTGTTTTTATGAGTGTTCCAATGCTTCTCATTTGAAGCTGTCCTGTTTCATTCAAATGCACTATATCTTCTGGTTTCATAACTGAATCTCTGTTATAGAGTCTCCCTTGGTTGTCGAGTTCCCCATGCCGGACTACGACAATAAATCGTGGTCCATAATCATGCATTCCAGACATAATCGATTCCACGTCCACACCAAGTTCTGATAGCCACTGAATCGTTTGTCTTATTACAAAAGCCTGCAAAACCGCACCTTGTTGACGTCTCTCTATAGCCCATTCCACAGATGGCCAACGGCTCGTATGTTCATATCGATCTTCTTGAGATTGGAGATATCTCATAAATTCGTCAATACCAAAAATTCCCTTCTCGCCTCTTTTGCCTAAATTATCAGCAAGGTTGATAATTCTCTGTTCGGGCGACAACGCATCAAAATATGCTTGAGCCAAAGCAGTCTGTCTCTCATCTAGACCTTTTTTGAAAGAGATCTGATCTTCAGTCATAGCAAGACTATCAGCAGTTTCAAGTAATTCGTCAAGTCTAAACATATGATCTGTTAGAGAAGGTGGAAATCCAAACTCTCTTAAAAGTCGTAGATCGATAAGGTCATTTCTAAAATAAGCACCAGGAGTGACTAATCTTCCAATATCGTGTAACCAGAGAAGTCCTTCTATTAAATTAGAATCAACGTGTTGTTCTGTTGCGGATACTGCTTCAGCGATTCTCGTTCCTAACTCAGGTGCGATCACAACGTGTTCAAGATAGGATGCCCAAACTTCAGGTCCTGTCTGTGTGATCGCTTCTGAAACAAATGATTTGATGAGTTGTACATCAGGAGGCTTTATAACACCTTCTTGAGTGATGGGAGTTGCGCTAAAGAATTCCTTGCCAAGCTCTTTAAGAGTTTCATATCTTTGAATAGTTTCTGGAGCTTCTGTAATAACTTTTTCCATAATCAATTTCTAACCCTCGGTGTTAGAAAATGTTTTTAGCAGACCTTCCTTAAGTGAGACCTGTGATTTCCATCCAAATTCTCTTTTCATTTTAGCAGGATTTCCATACCAATCGGTAACATCCCAATCTCTTTTTTGTATGGAATTAAACCTTGGTGAAGATGTAATATTAAAGAGTTTTTTTGCTAAGTATGCAAGTTCTTCCATTGTAGTTTTTTTACCAGTAGCAATATTAAATGTTTCTCCATAATGTTTCTTTTTAACTTTTTCTGTAACTGTTAAAAACGCATCAATTACATCATCTATATAAATGAAATCCCTTGAGATTTTAGAATCGACAAATGGAGGAAGTGCACCTTTTTTCACACTACTCATTAATGTTGGTACTAGTCTGCCCTTCTCCTCAAGAGGACCATAAACAGAGTATAACCGAAGATGAATAACGGGTAATTTCATAACTTTTCCATAAAATGTTATTAAATGACTCACTCCTGTTTTTGAAACTGCGTAATGACTATTTGGAATCAATTCACCTTTTTCTGTTGGTCCAGCAGCATTCAGTCCATATTCTGATTGTGATCCCGCATGTACATACAAAGAAAAACTGGCTTTTTTTAATGTTTCGATAAGGTTTACTGTTGAAGTAAAATTAACATCATAAATTTTTTCAATGTCTTGCTCCCAGGAATACGCCCCATACGCTGCAAGATTAAAGATCGTTTTCGGTTGATATTTTTTAAGAACAAATGTAACTTGTTTTAAATTTGTAAGATCACATCGGGAGATATTTTTTGACGGGATGCACATCTCCTTTAATCGCCATGCTTTTTGAGGATCGTGTGAGAATGCAATGATGTCTTTACGTTGTTTAAGTAGATATTTTGCAAGATGCGAGCCTACAAACCCCCCGGAACCAAAAATTGCAATAGGACCTTTCATACTTATACAATGAAATCTTTAAGAGCTTTTTCAATACTTTTTCGATCAAGCTGATTTTCTTTTAGGTAAAAATCTCGACTCCCATATAATCCAGATTTATATCCTTTGACAAAAAGGTGAATAAATTTTTCTGTTGATTTTGATGTATTCAATATGTGTTGACTCATAAACTGTCCAAGACCACCTATTTGGACATGCTCCTCAATTATGCATAATCTTTTTGTTTTTTCTATTGATTTTTGAAACAACTTGTTAACAATAAAAGGCATTTCTGCAACTACCCAAAGATCAATTTTACCTGGATAATTCCTGAGAGCTTCTATTACTTCGATAATAATCGATCCAAGAACAACTACTGTTATTCTATCGCCTTGAGTTATTTGGCGAAGCGGTTGATAATCTGGAACCACTACGTCAGTCTCATGTGCCTTGGTAAGTCGCAAGTATGCTGGACCTTTATTGGTGTGCATTTTTGTAAGAATTGGTTTAATATCTTGCGAGAATCCAGGAATATATAATTGGATATTAGGAAGTGTTGATATAAGAGCGACATCCTCGAGGCCATGATGTGTTGGACCAGCAATTGCATAATCAAATCCTCCTCCAAGGGCAATAATTTTTACATTGGCCTTGTGCAAGCATACATCATTTCTAATTTCCTCAAGGACCTTAATGCTTACAAAAGGTGCGATACTATAA
>MFZX01000031.1:3512-78735 GCA_001788095.1 Candidatus Roizmanbacteria bacterium RIFCSPHIGHO2_12_FULL_37_23 | reverse complement strand
CACGAAGGAAATCAGATGACGCCCAGCTCCATACGTGGGGTGAAGTCCTTCAAGAGATGCGTGCTGCGCTTAAATATGTTTCTCTCGATAGAGAAACCCCAGCTCTCCGAAATGTTCAAGGCATCGCACATGATGAAATGTACTCACTTATGAATAGTCAAGCTATTGACCAAGGCTATCGAGAGGATATATGGTTTTTTGCTGATGAAAACGGTCTTGATGAGGTAATGCTTTATGGTTGTTCTACAACAAGCATTGTTGGTATGGAGCGACAAGATCCTACGCAAAATACATCAACGCAATTTAGTACCGCGGCACGACTTACTGATGCTAAAAATATTACATCTGTTGAAGGTGATTCTCATAAAAATCAAGATAGAATTCTTTGCTGTAAATGTCCATATTGTAATAAACAAGTTGAAGCCCATATTAAGGATGGGAAGATCACCTGTCCAAGCTGTAAAGTAACAGTAGAGTGGCAGGATGAGGAATAATGCGAGGTTCCCACCTCGGGATTTTGATGTAGAAATTCTCAAATTCCCATGCACAATGGGGTATACTAATTACTATGCATCCTGTAAATTTTACGGACATTTCTGATTTAATTGGTAAATCAAACACACATCCTTCGCCATTTTTTAGCTACGGTGGGAGTCCTGAACAAGAAAAAACACCACTAGAAAACAAACAGGAAGATAGTGAACATATCGAAATGCATGAAGTTGTTGAACATGAACCTGATAAAGAAGTGCAAGAATACGTTCAACATAGAAAAGACGTTGTTGAAGTACCACCTGAGCTTAAACAACTAGGAGTACAGGCTAATACTGCAACGAATTTTCCTACATATCAGAAAGTGGAGCTGCCCATAAGTGACGAGAAAGTCATGGTTGGGTTAAAGGCACCAATATCTTCATCGCTACGCTGGCTTGCTGAAATTTGTATATTTTTTTTAAAACAGGCACATCTTACGCTTAAGATGGTACATGGGAAGGTTGTAAGAGTGTTGATGAGGGGTTGATGAGATGTGAGAAAATCAGACTAAGACTTTCTTAAGCTC
Source organism: Candidatus Roizmanbacteria bacterium RIFCSPHIGHO2_12_FULL_37_23 (assembly GCA_001788095.1). Taxonomy (GTDB): domain Bacteria; phylum Patescibacteriota; class Microgenomatia; order UBA1406; family HO2-37-13b; genus 2-12-FULL-37-7b. Next base: position 77,675 of record MFZX01000031.1, on the reverse strand, counting down.
ATCTTCAAATCCCGTCTTATCCCGAGCTCCAACAAATTGGTTTACTGGTTCTCCATCTTTAAAGATGATGAAGGTGGGGATTGAAAAGACATTATATTTTCCTGCTAATTCTTGATTTTCATCGACATCAATCTCAACAAATTTTATTTTATCTTTATATGCACCACTTGTAGCAAGTTCCTCGATAAGTGGAGACGTTACTTTACATGGACCACACCAATCAGCATAGAAATCAACAAAAACAAGCCCTTTATGGTCTAAAACATCATTTTGGAATGTACCCTGATTTGTTTGAACAACTGACATAAAAAAATTTAAATTTATAACTAGAATGTATTTCAGAACCAATACAATTACTCTGCTTTCCCTGCTGCTTTAGAGGTGGGTTTTGAAATGAATTCTATACATTATAGTAAACAATTTCGGTTCAACTGTCAATGAGTAGTAGTGTGATTAATTAACTGTTTTTTTCTCAAGCAATATCTTATTGTTTTTGAAATCGATCGTAATTCTATCCTTTTTCTCACTAGACGGTAGATTGATTTTTCCTTCCAAAATCTGTAGAGCTATCTCATCAACAATAAGCTCATTAATAATACGTTTAAGAGGTCTTGCGCCGTAAACTTCATCAAAACCAACTTCAAAAAGGTGTTTTTTCACAGCATCTGTGAATTCGATTTTTAGATGTTTAATTTCCAATCTTTTTGCAACTTCTCCAATTTGTAAATCAACAATTTTTTTCATAACTTCTGCACTTAATGGGTTATAAACAATAATTGAATCAAGCCTGTTGACGAATTCAGGCTTGAAGATTTTTTTAACTTCTTCGAGGATTTTATCAGTAGAGGAGCCGGAACCAAGATTTGATGTCATGATAAGAATAGTGTTTTTGAAATTTACTGTTCTTCCTTTCCCATCTGTTAGGCGTCCATCATCTAATATTTGGAGAAAAATATTAAATACCTGCGGATGTGCTTTTTCTATTTCATCAAATAAAATAACCGAGTACGGTTTCCGTCTCACTGCTTCTGTCAGCTGTCCACCTTCGTCGTATCCCACGTATCCTGGAGGGGCACCGATAAGTCGTGCCACAGTATGTTGCTCCTGATACTCTGACATATCTATTCGTATAAGAGATTTTTCATCATTAAAAAGAGCTTCTGCAAGAGCCTTGGCTGTCTCTGTTTTTCCAACCCCGGTTGGCCCAAGGAATAAAAATGAACCAATTGGGCGGTCTTCTTCTGCAAGCCCCACACGAGATCGACGAATGGCGCTACTGAGTTTTTCAAGCGCATGGTCTTGACCAATTGCTCGTTTTTTGAGCTCATTTTCGAGGTGCACAAGTTTTTCTGATTCAGAAGAAAGTAATCGTGTTGCAGGAATTCCAGTCCAGCGAGAAACAATTTTTGCAATATCTTCTTCATTCACTTGTTCTTTAAGTAAACGGTTGTCTGGATTAGTCGCATTCCATTGTTTTTCAAGTTGTATAAGCTGCTTTTCGATTTCAGGAATTTTGCTGTATTTTAATTCTGCTGCTTTTTCAAGTTCTGCGTCTCGTTCTGCAATATCGAGCTCTGATTTTAATCTGTCGAGTTTTACTCGTTGCTCCTGAAGTTTGCCGATAATATCTTTTTCTTCTTTCCATTTTTTCTCAAGGGAATCAAATTCAGTTTGAAGTTTTTTTCTTTCTTCTTCGAGTTCCTTTTTTCTCTCTTCAATACCTTTTTCTTTTTTGAGTGCTGCTAATTCTATATCAATTTGAATAATTTTCCGTTTAATTTCATCGAGAGCGATAGGCATAGATTCAACCTCGATTTTTGAAGCAGCAGCAGCTTCGTCAACAAGATCTATAGCTTTATCAGGGAGAAAACGGTCTGTGATGTATCTTTCAGAAAGACTTACTGCAGCAATAATCGCATCGTCTGAGATTTTGATTCCATGGTGTGTTTCATATTTTTCTTTTATTCCACGTAAAATTGTTATAGAGTCTTCAATAGTGGGTTCTTCTACTAGAATGGGTTGGAATCGGCGCTCCAAAGCTGGATCTTTTTCAATATATTGACGATATTCTCTTATTGTGGTTGCTCCAATTGCATGAAGTGTTCCTCGTGCAAGTGCTGGTTTTAGAATATTGCCAGCATCAGCAGATCCTTGTGCAGATCCTGCGCCAACAATGGTGTGAAGTTCATCTATAAAAAGGATATATTTTCCTTCTGCTTTTTCGATATTAGTGATGAGGTCTTTGATACGCTGTTCAAATTCACCTCTGAATGCTGATCCGGCAATAAGACCGGTAAGGTCTAGTGTAATAAGCTCTTTATGCTTAAGTGTATTTGGGACGTCTCCTGAAACGATTCGTTGTGCAAGTCCTTCAATAATTGCTGTTTTCCCAACGCCAGGATCTCCTAGAAGAACAGGATTATTTTTCGTCCTTCGAGAAAGAATTTGTATGAGCCGACGGATTTCGTTATCTCGGCCGATAATAGGATCGAGTTTCCCGTCTTTAGCAAGTTTGGTTAAATTAATGGTAAAAGCTTCAATCGGGTTTTTCTGATCCTGATCCGGTGGTACGTATGTTGCGCGCATAGGAATTGGTACGAGATACCTAAGACGTATTATGTATTAAGTATTAGGTATTACGTATCGATTATTTTATACTATACTGAACAAATTAGCAAGCGGTAGTTTAGTCTGCTAACTTAAAATCCCCAAGGTTGCGAACCTAAACAACCTTAGAGGTTCTCTAGATTTAATCTTTCCCCCTTGACAAATCATCTCAGTAGTATCATTATGAAGTATATGGAAGCAGAAATCGCCAAGCTTCATCGGCGATTAAGAAGAAGCAAGCTAGCTATTTACGTCATCATCGCATTTGTCGCCCTCTTAACGTATTTACTTATCGTTGTTTCGCGTGAGCTTGCAAGTGTGCAGACATCAGATACAATGGCGCAAACTGGACCGATCAAAGTTGGACAAGTTAGCCCCGGCTGTTTAACAGAGGAATTGGAAGTGAACAACCGAACGATTCAAGCATTTGGACATCCCGAACTGTGTGAAAGGACTTATGTAAATGGGAAAACTCATGATTATGAAGAATTCTTTAATGGAATTCTAGGTTGGAGCGACGTGAAGGATCTCGACTTGTATATCATCTACATACCGGATCAGCAGCCAAGGAAAGTTAAGTTTTCTTTGTCGACTGTGCCGTGGTTAAGAATGAATGAAAATGACCCATCCCTTTTTGAAGGCATGCGCTTAGGTTTTGGATTAGCGAGGATAGTTGACGAAAAAACTTTGGAGAGAAGATGGGAATTTCAGTATCAAGACAACAGCGACTATCAAGTGGTGAGGAATCTAAATAAAGGATACTATGTTTTAGCAGTTTGGCACTTTGAAGACATAAAGGACATAAGTTATACTGTGAATTGGGATTACTACTCAGAGGAAGGTCAGTTTGGGACACAATCATTGCCATCTTCAGACGTGCAAGACGTTGAATTTGAAAAGGCAAACCCGTTACCGTAGCTGTTCTAATTTCAGAGATTACACAGTGACACAGTCTAGATGACTATGTCTCATATGTGGTGGGAGAATAAGAATAACTTGACTTTAGTTACTGTAAGACTTACATTATAAGTATGGAAAAGGAGATCGCTAAGGTTCACCGGCGATTAAGAAGAAGCAAGCTAGCTATTTACGTCATCATCGCATTTGTCGCCCTCTTAACATATTTGCTTATTGTTGTATCACAAGAAATTAATCAGCAAGCAGTAATCTATCAACCAAAAGCTGCTACCGTAGATTATTATAGAAGAAATCCCCGGTTCAACCCCACAAATCCAACCATTAAACCCACTGAACCTACAGTTACTCCTACAAGTTTTCCAGCAACTCCTCCCAAAGAGTGTTCGGGTAATTTGCTTAAAGGTCCTCCAGAATTAGGATCTGATTTAATACGTTGCACAGATGGAAGAGAATATAATATCCCTTCAGGATCAGGTGCGGATGAAGAATATGCTAAAGAGGTATGCTGTAATTACGAGAGTGTTACGGACACCGGGTTTAAATGTAAATTTTGGCAGTATTACTCGCCAAGTTTATCTAAACCATCTATTGAAAGCGCTGTTAATCAAGCTTGCAGTTTGCTTTGTACGATAAAAGGTGGCGGTAATTGTAACCAATATCCGAGAGGAGATGGAGGGTATTATTATTGTGATTCTCCAGTATGTCCAAGTGCTGAAGAAGTAGATAATATGTGTAAAACTTATCCTGATGCACCATCATGTGACTCAAATATAAAATGCAGAGCCTACTATTTTTGTGCAAGTCAATGTCGAACAAGATTGGTTCAGGGATGCATGGTCTGTCCTCAAATATATCAGTGTCCTTGGTAATTTACTGCTTTTCGTATTAATCTAAAGAATTTATCCTACATATGTTTTCCTGTATACTAGCTCTATGATTTCGGTTAAGAATCTTACCAAGACTTATAGGACCACCAAACACACGGAAGGGCTTCTTGATTTTGTGCGAAATACATTTCACCGCCAATACGAGATGACTACAGCGGTTGATAATATTTCATTTGAAATTGAACAAGGGGAATTGGTTGGTTTCTTGGGCCCAAATGGTGCAGGAAAGACAACAACTATGAAGATGCTTGCTGGCATTCTTTTCCCAACAAAAGGAGTATTAAATGTTTTAGATTTTACTCCCTTTGAAAAACAAAGAGCATTTCTCAAGCAGATTGCTTTTGTTATGGGGCAGAGAAACCAGCTTTTATGGGAGCTCCCAGCAATTGATACATTTAGATTGAATAAAGAAATTTACGAAATTCCCGATCAAGTATATACAAAAACACTTAATGAATTGACCGAACTCCTTGATGCTAAAAAAATTATATATCAGCCTGCTAAAACATTATCACTTGGTCAGCGTATGAAGATGGAGCTTATTGCATCACTTCTTCATCGGCCAAAAGTTCTATTTTTAGATGAGCCAACCATCGGTCTTGATATCGTTGCACAAAAAACGATTCGGGATTTCATCAAAGATTATCAGCGCTTGTATGGTGCAACGATTTTATTAACAAGTCATTATATGGAAGATGTTCGAGAACTCTGCAAGCGAGTTATGATTATAGATCATGGAAAAATTATTTATGATGGCTATCTAGAAAAGTTGATTAAAAAATATGCAACAAAGAAGACAATCGAAGTCATAGTTGAGGATATGCCCGATGTTAAAGTTTTGGAAAAGTTAGATAACAATATTGAAATTGAATTTCCGCGACTTTTTTTTCAAGTAAAAAGAAGTGAGATTTCAAAGACAATCGAAAAAATTACTAAAAATATTGAATTCGTAGACCTTAATATTTATGAAGAGAAAATAGAGGATATTGTTAGAAAGATATTTTCAGCTACTTCTTCTCCACATTAAATAAAGGACCGACGATCTGGATATTTGCAGGTGCTCGAAGATTAAACCAATCCTTAAATTCGCCTGCGTCGAAACTCGTACCTCCAACATTTACAGAAGAAGTTTTTCCTGAGCCAAAATCGACAGATACCGATGTATTTGAACCATCTCCTACGGGATTACCTCCACGAGCACGAATTTCAGATTTTACTTTTTCCGCATCCCATGTTTCTTTTCCTGCGGGATTTGGTTTATCAACTTGATATAGATGTTCTTTATCAACGTCAGAATATCGTGCAAGGAGAATCACATTTGCGATATCAGCAACTTCTTCGGACTTGAGCCATGCAGTGCCCCCGTATTGGCTTCGAGCTCCCCAATTGCAATAAAACCATGGAGATTCTCTATCATACGCTCGTTCGTTAAGTTCTGAAAAATTTGTCGGATTTCCTCCTGAACCATCAAACTTTCCAAGATTTAATATATAACCACCATGTGTTGAAGCATACTGTGTAAATCCAGGATTTCCTCCATCCATTAGCACCCATCCTTTTGTAGCTTCAACAGCTTGTTCCCAATTACCACCTTTTGGTTCGGCCTTAAATACTTGGCATGCTTCTGTTGTACAAATATGACCGTTCCTTTGCATAGAATTAAGACCATACGTTCTTGCTGCGACTGCTTGCGCTTTAAGTACAGCAAGATTATTGTCAGTCCACGAATCTGGAACTTCATAAATGCGCCTCACATAATCTTCGATAGAGAATGTTCCATATCCATCAACATTAATTTGAGTTCCTTGGTCAAAATCCTTTTTCAAACTCATATTCGGATAGTATTCTGCGAGAATCTGTTCTTCGTTTTGTCCTGATTTAGCTCGTCCCCAAGCACCATATTGATTCATGCCATTACGGTGTGGAGCTCCATATGTAAAGAAACCTATTGCAGGAGAAAATCCGGGATCGCGGCCGTTTGTAAGATCGCTTGAGCATCCTCGGGAAGACGTACCAGCCGAACGGGGAATATTTAAGCTCGCCAGTTTCTGCCCAATCAATTGTTGCTGACGGGTGGTCAATGACGCGATACGTCCTGATAATTCAGCTTGAAAGTCCTTTGCTTTTCCTATTTCACCTGAGAGAAATTGCGATTGCTCGTCTACAGTTTGTTTTACTTGAGCCAATCTATTTTTTTCTGAAGCGAGCTCTGTTTTTTTATCGTCAATATTTTTGATATAAAGGACGATGCGGAGTATTGTCTGTTTATCATTATCCGCTGCTTTTTTTTGGTAGAAAAAATTCTGAAGAGAGATGGAAAGGTTATCTGTAATAAGGATATCAATCAAAGATGCTTCTGCTTTTTTAATATTTTTATAATGTGCGTTAATTCGTTCATCAATTATTTCCTTTTGTTTTTCTAAAGCTTTTTCTGCGGTAACAATCTGTTTTTCTCTTAGGACAATATCGGATTCGATATTTGATATTTGAGATTTGATATTTGAAAGTTGTTTACGAAGTCTGTCAAGATCCTCTTCAAGAGGTTTTGTTGCTTTTTTTGAATCCTCGAGTTCTCTATTCAGCTTATCAAGTTCATGACTGATATCATCAAGCTCGTCTGCGTTTACGGAAAAGCATAACCCAAAAAATATTATTGTAATAAAAAGAGCTCCAAGAATTTTTTGCATACGATTATTATAGAACAATTGCAAAATTTCCCAAACATTGACTATACCCCTTCGCCCCGATTTAATCGCGGCTACGGTCGGTATATACCAATTTTTGCATAATCAAAGTAGAGTGATATATAATGAATCAAGTCCTATGAATAAAATCTTTTTATTACTTATTCTTGTTACTTCACTATTTGTGAATGTCTTTCCAGCTAATGCGCAGCAACCTCCCACACCAACACCGACGCCATATATTGGTAAAGCAAATTGTGATGTGTGTGGATACTGTGAGGGAGCAATACTTCCAGGCAGATGGCAGGACTGCCGCCGATGTCTCTATCGCGGATTTGGAGAAGGAGATATAGATCCAAGTTCAAATAGTACTCTTATTGGTTTACCAACACCGGATCCTGAACATTTTTATACAGATTTCGGTTGTATATCAACTCTCCCAGGGGAGTTTGCAACCGCAGTTTCAAGTTTTTTCTTTTCCATAATAGGGGGAATTGCATTTCTTTTCTTCCTCTATGGCGCAGGGGTTGTTGCCACATCACGTTCAGATCCAGCACGTTTGAATTACGGTAAGCGCATCATTTATGGAGCAATTATCGGGTTATTATTCGCGCTTTTCTCAGTATTTATACTTCGAGTGATCTCAACAGGATTAGGATTACCAGGATTTGGGTAAGATAAAAATCTCTTCACATGTCTATTCGCATTTTCTTAGACTCAGAGTGTAGGTGAGTTAGGAGTGTAGCTTTAAATTGAAGCTTTTCGTTTCAGATATAAGCCGCTCACGAGACCTGAGAGAGAGAAGATGATGATAGCGGCAGGAGCACCTGTAGCTGGAATCGAATTAGCCTGTTGTCCTCCTTTAGATTGAGTGGAATCAGAAGAGGTTCCACCAAGTGTTTGGCCAGCGCTTTCATTAATTGATTCTGTTAATTGAGAATCTTGTGAGCTAGTCGTTTTTTTAATGATGATTGAACCATCCGAACCCTGAGCCGGTTCTTTATTACTATCAGTCTTTTCGACAAGCTCCTTTTCTTCAGGTTTAGGAGTAGGTCTATTAGGGAACAGGACTCTTTCCAGAGCGCCTCCAATAATAGGAATATTTCCTTTTTCTTTAGCGACTCGATTCACAACTACTCCAATGATAATAATTATGAGTAGAAGAGCTGCAAATATAGCAAAAACACGTTTAGCGTCATCCATAGCCTGTAGTATAGCAGAAATCAGTTTAACTTTCAATACCTTGCTATTTTCTCCTTGACAATCGAAAAAATTCATTTATACTAAAACTATGCGTACTATTCTAACAAGCTTTTTTGCAACGGCATTTCTTTTTTTGATGAAGCTTTCTTCTTCAGTTTATGCTCAACCTGCTCCAGGAGATATACAGATTAACGAAGTAGACCTTGGATTTTCTGTACCAACCTTTGGAGAATTACTTTCGTTCATGGTACGACTCTTTTTCGTTATTGCAGGTATCGCAGCGCTCTTTTTTCTACTTTGGGGAGCATTAGCTTGGGTAACTTCAGGTGGAGATAAGGATAATGTTGCTGCGGCACGAGGTAAGATTATAGCTGCTCTTGTAGGCGTGTTGGTTATTATTACGACCTTAACGGTTATGTGGAGTCTTGAGCAGATTGTTTTTGATCAGCAACTATGTTTCGGTATTTCATGCCCGGTTACGTTGCCAAATCTTTTGGAACCCCCAGGTACACCATAAAAATGCCATTATCAGCTTCAAGCAGATTCTTTTCTCTACTTCCTTCTTTTTCTGCGTATGCCCAAATAGAAAGCCTCGAAGGGAATTCGTGTGTAGTCGATGGTGTTCCAACACTTAAATGTCTCGAGGTGGTATTCAGTAATATATTAATTCTTTCCTCAGGACTTGTTGTATTAGTACTTTTTATCATGTTTGTTGTAGGCTCATTTTTCTATTTAACTTCTGGTGGAGATCCGGAGCGTGTTAAAAAGGCGCAAGGAACCTTAAAGTATGCTCTGATTGGAACAGCACTATTCTTAGGTTCGTATCTTATTTTAAACGCAATAAATATCCTTCTTGGATTAGAACACAGTATCCTTGAGTTCGAAATACCCGGAGATACACCGTAGGATTTAACTTCCCGGTGTAATAAATATTACTTTTACTCCTTTATCTTCAGGAATAGGTGTTATAAAGCGGCTTCGCTGTCTCCAATAGGAATAGCCCAGAAAAACCAATAAAGCGAGCCCGATTGCGATAAGTAGATATCCGACACGACGCATAATGATTTGAGATTTGAAAATGGAGATTTGAAAGTTAACTCTCCAGTCTCAAATATTGACTTTTTCTTTTACTAAATACTGCGGTCGACCTTGAATCTCCGAGTATATCTTTCCAATATATTCTCCAATGATTCCAATAGTAATGAGCTGCACTCCGCCAAAAAACATTATTGCTACGAACGTGGCCGTCCATCCAGGAACCCAATAGGCAGATGGGAGAAAGAGCCTTCGATATATCGCGTAAATAATACCTACTATTCCAATAATTGATGCAAGTATACCTACATATATCGCTATGCGAAGCGGTCTTGTTGAGAAAGAAACAATGCCATTTAGTGCAAAACCAATCATTTTTGAAAGAGGATAGTGTGTTTCACCAGTTAACCTTTTCTTACGATCGAAATAAACATAGGTTGATGGAAAGCCTCCCCAAGCCACCATGCCTCGTAAAAATCTAAATCGTTCTGGCATATGATTGAGGAGTTCAACAACATGTTTGTCAATGAGTCTAAAATCACCAACATTTCGTGGGATTGGCGTTTGAGAGAGCATATTAATTACGTTGTAAAAAAAATCAGCGGTCAAAGTTTTAAAAAGCGATTCTTCACGCATTTTTCGTTTCGCGTAAACAATTTTGAACCCTTTTTCCCACTTTTTAACCATTTCATGAATAAGTTCTGGAGGATCTTGAAGGTCAGCGTCAATAGTTACTACGCAGTCACCTTTGGTGTATTGGTATCCACAGGTAAGTGCTGTTTGATGGCCAAAGTTACGCGTAAATGAAATGAGCTTAATGTTTTTATTTTCTTGGGCAAAAACTTTTATTTCCTCTTCTGTTTTATCCTGGGATCCGTCATTTACAAAAATAATCTCATATTCGTAGGTGGAAACAATTGGAATGAGTTCTTTCAGAAGTGTATTTATATTTCCTTCTTCGTTAAATACTGGAATAACAACCGAAAGCAGAAAGTCCTTTTTCATACGGATATTGTAGCATATTGTCAGCCTCTAAGGTTGCATGCCCATGCTCTAGCCTCAAATCCCACTCCCGAGGTGGGATTTGAGGCTAAGTTGAGGTTAATCTTTCCTTAAGATGACTGATATATCGTCTTTGTAGATAGTCTTCCAATCGTCTTTTTTAAGAGCTAGGAAGAACTTTTTGAATTTCTTCCGGTATTCTTTCGGAAGAAGCAGTGTATCAATTGTATATTTTGAAGCTATATTATCAAATGCGAGTTCAGTTTTAAGAATTTTTTGGAAATCATCTATTGCCTTTTTACTTTCAGAATTTGAAGCATTTTGATTTTCCCAATGTGGCATTCTTCCATCTACAAACGTTTTATGCTCGGGCAGTTTCCATAACACGTATCCTCCCCACGAAAATGAGCTAAAAATATGGCCTTGAGTAGGATGTAATTTTATAAATTCAACCGCTTTTTTGGGATAAAATCTCTCTTCAGATAGTTGTTTATAAATCGTATAAACCCGAAAACCATACGTGGAAGTATATGTGCCTGCAATAATCAGGAGGCAAGATAGAATAATATTAAGTTTCTGCGATGCAATTTTATTGTTTTTTACTTCGTATGTTAGAAACAGAAGTCCTTTTGTTGAGAAATATATGCTGTAGAGAAGCCACATGGGGTACATCTTACTGCTTGAAAAACCATTAATGAGAAGTATCACGAAAAAACATTTTTCTAAAAGTGTGAATGAGCGGAAGTATCGAGCAAAAAGTACAAGCGGTAACACTAATACAGGCGCGTGGATGAGCGATAATCGAGAAATAAATGGTTGCCATTCGTTTATTCCTATCCGTGTTCCAGGATCGAAGATGGTGATAAATATTTCTCTCCACACATATATTCCATAAGGATTAATAAATGTAGCAACGATTGAAAGGGTGCTGATAAGCGCGATTTGTTTATTTATTTTTTTCTCATGCCATGCATCAACGATGAGCTTAATTAAGATTAAGAAAAGGCCCGCTGCAAAGCCCCCATGTATATTAGTCCAAAGTATAAAAAGAAGAGGGATATACCAACAGTATTTTTTCCATAACATTTTATCGGTAGTAATTCGAAATATGAAAGCGAGGAAAAGCCAGGTAAAAAAATGTGGTCGTACGCTTGCATATGAAAAAAGTCCAGAAGTAGCTAGTAAGAGAGGAATGAGGCTAAGTGAAAATCCTTTTCGGGGGACAAGAATAAGCATGGCAAGTAAAGAAAAGCAAGAAACAATACCAGCAAGACCGACATATCCGAAGACAGGATAAATTCGTGTAATAAGGCTGCTACTAAGCCAGTAATGTGCGATTATGGGGTAGCTTGGCATAGTGTAGGAGAGCGGATCGGTGTATGGAATACCGTTTTTTAAAATATATTGTCCCATACGTATCTCCCAGCCAAAGTCAGGATCAAGAAATATGGAAGTTTTATACCAGAACGCGAGGAAGATAAAGACGATTGTTATTAAAGAGAGGGTTTTCGTAGTGAGGGTTAGTTTGTGTAAAGAAAATATATCCATTTTAGGTACCTGAATTTCTATTCTCGATTATAATATAACTGTCATGGCTAAGGAAACCGAGGATAATGTACTGGAAAAGACGAGGAAAGTGTTTGACAAAATTACTATTGGTGTTATTGCTGTTGGGGCTATATTTGGCCTCCCCATGCTTGTTGCAGGAGGGGCTTTGGATTTAGGTTTTAGTATGTCTGCTGGTAAAGAAACAAATAAACAGCTTACTAAGTGGTGGAAAGACTTCAAAGAAGCGCTTAGTGGGAAGAAAACGAAGTAACCTCATAAGTTTGACATCAGCCCGACCTCAAATCCCACTCAAATTAAAATTAAATAAAATTACTTAAAATCACGCTCAAATCCCACTCCCGAGGTGGGATTTGAGGCTAATATGAGGTTTGCAATATAGATAATCCTATAGTATAATAGTTTTATATGTCAGCTGAACTTACAGGAAGACCTTATAGTAGTCTTGAAGAAATGCTTGATGCTTCTGGGGGTGATTTTCTAGAAAAAGTTGTTTCGGGCCCTGAGATCAGTGCCCATATGTTATCTGGCAGAAATGTTTTTGTTGGAAATAGAAACTATACAGCTATTATGAGTGTTGATTCCGGTGGGAGGATAACTTCAGTACAAACCGGATGCGCAACGATTAGATATACCTACACCCCTTTGGGTGATATCGAGATTGGCCTGATAGATGAAGATATTTCCGACTAAGTTTCTTTAGAGCTTCCTATTTAAATTCTGGAGTGATTTGCGTGGATGTGTGAAAACATACCACAAAAATTTGTTCCCCACAGAACAACAAAATATCTTTACTTTGATACAATTTAAGCATGTTAGACAAGAAGTCTTCACTTAGAGAACAGGATATATTAAGGAATCTTCCTGAAAATATTTTAGTAAAAGTTAGTGAAGTTGCAAAATTGAAAACTTTTTTCCAGGGAGATGTACTTATGTGTGAAGGAGATGATTCAAAGGATATTCAATTTATTACGAAAGGCATCGTGGCAGTTTATAGTCTTTTGGAAGATGGTACTATTGTCCCTATTACTCTTCTTCACAAGGGTCAATCGGTTGGTGAATTAGGAGTAGTAACAGATAAAACCCGATCTGCAACAGTAGAAGCATTGTCAGATGTTGAAACTTTAGTTATATCGCGGGACGATTTCAAAGCTATTTTAAAATCAGACCCTGCGCTTATGCAGGAACTATTAAAAGATTTATCTGGCCGTATTCAAAAAGAAAACAACCTTTTGCTCATACAGAAAACGAAACATTTACCGGAAAAAGTGTGGATCCTGCTTCAGGAACTAAGTCATTTTTTTGAAAACAAGACCATTAATGTATCTCATGAAAGATTAGCCCAACTCGTCGGTGTCACTCGTCCACGCCTAACCGAAGCCCTACATACATTAGTAGATGAAAAGAAAATAAAACTCTCATTCAATAACATAACTGTTATATAGACACAATCTAATTTGTTCCTTCCAGAACAGTCTTTTTAAGAAACCCATAGTATTCTTTTCTCAACATGGGAAATCCAGAAGTATATGTAACATCAGGCGAGTTTTTTCTTAGAGAGACGAAGATTTTAGCTACGCATGATTTGGTGGTGAATGCATTAAAAGAAATTCAGGTTCAACACAAAGATAAACCTTACCATTCATTGGATCACACAATTTTAGTTATGAATCGTGCGGTAGCCTTTCTAGACATAGTAAGAAGTGTCCAGCCAGATCTTGTTTCTGACCGCGATTATGATCTTGTACTTATAGCAGGGGCATTTCACGATATTATCCAAGACTATGATGTGGTTGATGGGAAAAGAGTACGTAAAGCCCCACATAATGAGTACGTGAGTGCTCAAAGGGCAGCAGAAGCCATGCGAAGTGCAAAAACCCTTGATGGATTGCCAGCGTATTCAAAAGGTGAAATTAGACTCGTTGTTGCATCTATTCACGATACTGTTCCGGCCTGGGACGTTGAAAATACAACGGTTTATCAGCCAAGCTTAAATTCAGGAAGCACTTTAATTTCTAGAGCTATTGCATATGCAGACATTGGTACAGCTGCTTTGGAAGGACCTGAGGGAATTATTCGTGATGCAGACAATCTTTTTTTTGAAGATAATATCATGCTTGTTGAACAGATTGCTAAAGGTAATATTTCTGATACAGAAAAACTGACAGTTAAAGGGCAAATTTTGGGGTGGACATACCTTCAGCAGGATTTTATCGCAGGTAGGAAGCAACGTCTTAATTATGAGCTTTTTGGGCTTCCAGATGATGTACAATCCGTACTTAGAGAACAGTATTTTATACATTTTGACGAATCAATAACAGCCATGGAGATGCTTTTTGAAGAGAGAAGTATGATGGAATTTGAGGAATTAATAGGAAGTATGATGGGGTAATCGTGTTGCGGGGCCGGGAGTTGAACCTGGTCTAGGAGATTATGAGCCTCCTGTGCTACCGTACACTACCCCGCGACTGTATTATAGCAGATAGAGCGTAATTAATAATTGAATAAAAATTAGAAATTAAAAATTTTCATATGGGTATTCTCGGTGAGCAAGGTGATTGTCGTGGTAGTGCGTTATCGCTAACGCAGGATCGCTTGCTTCTGCGATCGGATTCCACGATGAGTACTTCATCACTCTTGTCACCTCGAAAGGCTTTTACCCATATGTTGTTTTAGCGTCTGCTAGCCTCAGCGAGACGTACAGCGGGATCTCATCAGATCAACAAGGAAGGTGCTGCTTCCCACTCGTGCCCATTGGGACAACGATGATTGTCCATCAGACTGTGACCATCTTTGCAGCAAAACGCGTCGCAGTGCGGACACGTGTCTGTGGACATACACCGTGTCGGTACTACTGGTGTGGTTGAAGCCTCGGAGTCGTCAGGTTTTTTTGTCATCATCGTAGTCCTTCCTAGGACCATTGGTAGAGCTACCTAATCCGCTCAGCTCGGATTTCGTTTCCGTGGATCAGGCGCCGAAGGTTCCCCCCCTGATACAGCGCGTAGAGCACTAGTGCAAGCTGTCCTACGCCGTAAAGTAGATAGGCAGGGGAAACTAACAACGCGAGACCGCCAGTTGCACCTGTGGTCGCGAGAGAGTTGATGATGGTCGCTCGCGACGCTTGTCTCCAAATGATCAGTGTAATCGCGCTGAGCCCAAGCGCGACTACGACCATTTGGGGGAAGATCGCCAGTAAGGCACCAACGTTCGGCGTCGTTCCGGCACCCCCTTTGAAACCGGCGAAGACGGACCAGTTGTGCCCGGCTATTGCGAGCACTGCGGCGAGTGAGATCACGATCGGGCTTCCGCCGGAGAGCTGGCTTGCCAAAATGACGGCAGCATAGCCCTTGGCAACATCAAACCCAACGGTGAGTATAGCTGGGATAGGCCCAGACGTCCTGTAGACGTTTGTTCCTCCGGTTCGGCTGGATCCGTGCTCTCTCGGATCACGACCGTTTGCCAGCCGGCAAAATACGATCCCCCACGGGATCGCACCGAGGAAATAGGCCAGGAACAACGCGACCACAGTGGACATCGAACTCTCCTTCTGGGTGTAGAGCTCATTACGAGCTATGTACGGACGAATTAACTAACTCGGCCAACTACACCAATCACCAACAAGAATCCCGCTTTTTCAAAGAGCGGTATTATTATATCAAAATTGTCCCGTAGTATAAGGTTATATCGCTCCGAAGTAGTATCTTAGCGTATAAGAAGTTCTAGCCACTGCTCATATGGTTTTTTTACTATAACTGGAGGCAGAGTTGGAGTTGTTGAGATTTTTGGCAGAATGAGAGCTTCTTCTTGAGGCTGAAGCAGGTTCAACTTTTCACGAATTTGTTTTTCTATAAAATAATAATCCTCACTTTTTTTAAGCTCACTTTTTAATCTTTTATTAAGCTCGTTTTCCTGCTCATATTCCCTTCTATATTCATGATAGAACTTAAGTTTATCTTTATAATCGAAGATATTTCGAGATAAAGAGAAGATGAGAAAAAGAGCTACTACGCTCAAAATTATGTTTTTTATTACTCGAAACATATCATTCTATAACATATAAATTTAGTATTGCATTTAGGCTGAAAGTATGATATTATAGGGTGTTATGATCACATCAGATCTCAGATCACTCGTAACTTCATTTATCGAGTATCTGGATAGTCAGGGCAAGTCCCAACACACCATTGTAGCATATAAAAAGGACCTCGAGCAATTCATAGGTTACCTCAGTTCTAAGGATAAAACCGATATTAAAGAGGTAGCAAAAGATGATATTGAGGGTTTTATTCAAAAACTCTTAGGTGAGAATTACACTAAAAAGTCAGCTTCCCGTAAGCTTAACTCAATCCGCACTTTTTTCAGATATCTTAAAAGAGAAGATATTATCAAGCAAAATCCTTCGCTTGAAGTTTCTCATCCCAAATATACACAAGCTCCGCCTCGAATTCTTTCAAAACTGGAATATCGTGCGTTAAGAGACTTTGCAAAAGAAGATGACAGAACTTATGCTATGGTTGAAATTCTACTTCAAACCGGTGTTCGTATTGGTGAGCTAGCCGAGATCAAGACAAATGATATTACAGATGAAGGTCTTAAAGTTGAAAACAGAGTTATACCTTTAAATAAGGCTGTACGAAAGGCAGTTAGTGACTATCTTAAGATTCGATATAGCGGAAGCACAGAGTTTTTGTTTACCACAAAGACAGGGCGTCAATTACTTGTTCGTAACATAAGAAGCATAATTACTCGTTGTTTTAGAGAGGTTGGGATCGAAAATGCAAAAGTCCAAGACCTCAGAAACACATTTATTGCATACCAACTTCAAAATGGGGCTTCAATTTCATATATTTCAAAAATCGTTGGTCATAAACGGCTTTCTTCAACCGAAAAATATCTTGATTTAGTGAAGCAGGATAACGAGAGAAAAGAGAAATTGGGAGAGTTGTAAGAGAGAATTTGATATTTGAGACCGCCGGCCGGCGGTGAAATTTGAAAATGTCCGTCCATTTTCAAATCTCATCTTTCAAATTTCCATTCACTAAGGCATCTGCGACCTTGTTTTCTTCCCGTCTAATATGATGATAATATACCGGAAGGCGTAATTCTGACTCTAAAATCCGTACTTTAAATACAAAATTACGAATATGGGCCTTTTTAATTTTAAACAAACCATTAAGTTGGTTTACCATAAGTCGCGAATCAGAGTAGAGGTCGATTCTGTTAATTTGAAATTTGAAATTTGAAATTTGAAAATGGATGAGCTCGAGAGCTTTTATTACTGCTGTGTATTCAGCTTCATTATTTGTAGCTCTGCCAATATCTTCCCTATGACGTAGAATCTCTTTTCCCTCCTCTGTGTAACCTACGATGCCAATCGCAGAAGGACCGGGATTTCCCTTGGATCCGCCGTCTGTAAAGATTTTAAGAATCATGATTATAAGTTAACGATTATTCCTCAATTCCTTCTAAAATTGAAATACTAATCCACGGATCTATTTTTTTAGCCTGAGCATAGTATGTTCGCGCTTTTCTAGGCTCGTTTTGTTCAAGATAAAGGAGCGCTAATTTGATAAGAACATCGCGACTCTTCGGATTAGTTTGTAATAATCCTTCGTATTTTTGTATTTCTTGACTAATACTAAACTTATTTTGTTGAGTCTCTTTCAAAAAAGCATCGTTATACAAATTATTAAAATAATCAAACTGATCGGCATATGCATCAGTTTTCTCTATAGAACGCAAAAATTGTTTAACCGCATTTTTATCATTAAGTTTTATGATTTTAAAAAGGAGAGGATTGTACACCTGTGACGCAAAAATATTAAGCGCAAGTAAAACGCTTAGAGCTATACCAACGAATGTTGGGAGAAAAAGGTAGCGCATGGGGAATATTATAACAAGGAATTCAACAATTCTGTATAATGCTACTATGGAGTCTGTTGGTACTGAAATTCTCAATGGGCTGATTGTATCGCTCATAATCTTCTTTGCTGTTATTATCACGCTTGCGATAGTAGCAATTGGTATATATGTATTGGTTATTTTCATTCGTTTGCGAAAGAGGGAGAAGATTTCACTCGAGATGATCACACTCGAAGTTCGATTGCCTAAAGATAACGAGATAAAAATTGATGCAGCTGAACAAATGTTTTCTTCATTTGCCTCGCTCGGAAACAGTGGGCTCTGGTCATTTTTTGAAGTTGATGACGCTCTCGCTTTTGAAATAATCGGAACTAAAGGAAAAATTGGGTTTTATGTTTCAGCTCCAGCACGGCTTAAAGACCTCGTTGAAAAACAAATTTATGCATTCTACCCCTCGTGCGATATTAGTCTGGTTGAAGAGCCCAATATTTTTCATGAAAATGGTAAGGTTGCTTTTGTTGCTTTAAAACAGAAAAACTCAGCCTTTAATCCAATAAAAACCTATAAAGAACTCCCAACAGATTCGCTTTCATTGATTTCATCACCATTTTCTAAATTAGGAGATGATGAGGGAAGCATAATACAGATCCTTATACGGTCAACAAAATCCAAACATAGAGATGAAGGGAGATCATATATATCCTCAACCAAAAAGAAGGAGGCTTCGCCTGAAGAAGCTACGTTTAGAGTTGATCAAAAGGTTCTTGAGAAGATTGATGAAAAGGTGACCAAGCCCGGTTTTGATGTAGCGATTCGTCTTGTAACATCAGCGCAAACAAAAGAAATGGCTGATCTCCACCTCAAAAATCTCAAAACAGCATTTTCTCAATTCGCGTCAGATCTCAATAGTTTCACAGGCGCTCGAGCCTTTTTTTCATACGGGTTTATGGTTAATTTTATCTATAAATTTTTCCCTGTATTTGAGTTTCCATTTATGAAAACAGTCTCAGTTTTGTCTTCTGAGGAGTTAGCTACACTTTTTCATTTCCCAAATAAAACCGTTGAAACACCCTTTATCGTATGGGTTAAGGCTAAAACTGCGCCTGTTTCTTCCGAAGTACCTCAAGAAGGTGGAACATTTATTGGTCACGGTCATTATCGAGGCGTTAGGAGACCTGTACACGTGTTGCTTGAAGACAGACGCCGACACGTCTATATTATTGGAAAAACAGGTGTTGGAAAATCAGTACTTCTCCATGATATGGCAGTACAGGATATTGAGGCAGGCCACGGCGTGTGTGTTATAGATCCTCACGGAGATTTGGTTGAAGGGTTGTTACGCTATATTCCTCCTGAGCGAGCCGAAGATGTCATTTATTTTGATCCCTCTGATACCGATAGACCAATGGGACTCAATCTTCTTGAAGCTAATTCTGAAGAAGAAAAACATTTCATGACAACAGGAATAATTAATCTTATGTATAAATTATACGATCCACAGCGCACTGGTATCGTAGGTCCGCGGTTTGAACATACTGTTCGAAATGCAATGTTGACTGTTATGGCAGAAGAGGGGGCTACTTTTATCGAAATTGTTCGTATCTTAACAGATACAAAATATGTGCAGGAAGTACTTCCTAAAGTAAAAGATCCGATTGTACGACGATTTTGGACTGATCAGATAGCCCAAACAAGCGATTTCCATAAATCAGAAACGCTTGATTATATAGTCTCAAAATTTGGACGCTTTGTAACAAATACTACTATTCGTAATATTATTGGTCAATCTAAGTCAGCATTTGATTTCCGGAAGGTTATGGATGAGAAGAAAATTCTTCTTATAAATCTAAGTAAGGGTAAGCTTGGAGAAGAAAACTCAAGCTTTCTTGGACTGGTACTTATCCCTAAAATTTTAATATCTGCGATGTCAAGACAAGAAATTCCGGAAGATGAACGTAAAGATTTTTTCCTATATGTAGATGAGTTCCAGAATTTTGCAACACCAGATTTTGCAACCATACTTTCTGAAGCACGAAAATATCGATTAGGCCTTACTGTTGCGAATCAATTTATTGGACAGATGGAAGAAGAAGTTAAAAATGCAGTGTTTGGTAACGTGGGAACCTTGTGTTGTTTTCGTGTTGGAGTGACAGACGCTTCATATATTGCACGTGAATTCCAGCCAGTTTTTTCAGAAACAGATCTTATTAATATTGATCGATATCACGCATATATGAAAACCATTGTAAGTAATGAACCTGTTCCACCATTTTCAGTTGATATGACAAAAGACATGACGAATTTCAAAGACAAGGCAAATGATAAGATAGCAAAAGCTATTATTCAGTTATCTCGTCTAAAATACGGTAAGCCTAAAGAGCTTGTTGAAGCAGAGACGGTACAACGAGCTAAGCTGTAAGCATGCTAACTACCTATGCAACAACTTTAACAACTAAAGAACAGCTCGTGGGAGATGTCTGGAGATTCGAGTTCACGCTCGATGAAGGACAGCTTGATATCAAAGCTGGTCAATACCTTTTACTTAAAATTGGCGAATTTTATAGGCAGTATTCTATAAGTTCACCTCCTTCACATAATAAGTCCTTTGAGATTATTATTGAATATATTCCAAAAGGAATAGCTTCGCTGTATTTGTCCCAGCTTCAAGTAGGTCAAAAAGCAGAATTTCGAGGTCCAGCAGGCGTTTTCATACTCCGAGACACACCCAAAGACAAAATATTTTTAGGAACGGGAACAGGTATAGCACCGATAAAAGCCATGATACAGCATCGACTAAGTCAACAAGTCGCTCAGATGGTTACTGACCAAACAAATCCTCTCGTTGAGCCAATGCACCGACTTAACGACCTCGCGGGTTCACCAAACCTCTATTTGTTTTTCGGTCTACGATATCGACAAGACGTGTATTTGTTCGATATATTTAAGAAACTTGCTGAAGAACACAAAAATTTTCACTTCAAACTTTGCTTATCAAGAGAGCAAAGTTTGGAAGGGCTTGATGGAAACCATTATGTACAAGGTAGAGTTAATGCGCATATTGAGACTTTGCTCCAAGGTAAAAATCCCAATGATTTTGAATATTATATTTGCGGAGGGAGACAAACAGTTGATTCACTCAGAGCATTTGTTGAAGGGTTTGGAGTCCTAAAAGAGAATATTTCTTTTGAAATTTTTACTTAGTCCTACAATGCAGAAGTTTCTTTTTATAACCATTGTTTTACTCGCTCTTATACTTAGACTATATGGCCTAAATTGGGATCAAAACCAACATCTTCATCCAGATGAGCGTTTCCTCACTATGGTTTCAAATGCAATGAAAATACCTGAATCAATTACTCAATACATGAATCCTACACAATCAACATTAAACCCTTATAATATTGGCTTCAGTTTTTTCGTATATGGAACATTTCCTCTCACTCTCAATAAGTTATTCGTTGTTTTTTCCAACGTAGATACGTATAACGAAACGGCCATATATGGCCGTGCATTAAGCGCAATTTTTGACGTTTTAAGCCTTATTTTTGTCATAAAGATGATGCAGTTATGGGAACAAAAGTATAAGATTGATAATCGAATAAAATATTTTGCAGGATTCTTATATGCGATTGCAGTAGTACCTATTCAAAATGCACATTTTTTTACAACAGACTCATTTCTCGTTTTTTTTGCATTAGCGTCAATATACTTTTCGCTTCGGTATTTTTACGATAAACGTACGATTGATATTGCTCTATGTGGAACAATACTTGGTCTAGCATTTGCTTCAAAGCTCTCGGCCATCCTACCAACCTTTCTCATCATTGTTTTGATTGTCTTAGCAATGATAAACGAAAAATTCCCAATCTTGTTAAGACGTAGATCCGGTAGGTTGAAGTACAAACCAACATCGAAGGTTGGTTATTACTCCAACATCGACTCACCAGCAATACATCCAATGACATTGGTTATTCATATTGGTTTGTTTTTAATAACTTTCTATATCGCTCTACGTTTAGCAGATCCACGCCTTTTTACGAATGCTAATTTTTTTGATATCCATCCAAATCCGCAGTTTATAGAAAATATTAAACAATTAAACACCTATTCGAATCCTAACGTATGGTTCCCGCCTGGCGTCCAGTGGGTCCATAAGCAATCAATCGCATTTCCTCTTATAAATTTAGCAGTCTTTGGCCTTGGAATTCCTTATTTTTTAATCGTTCTTATCGGTGTTAGAGATTTTTTGCAACATAGAAAAAAAGAATTTTATGTTATTTTTCTCTGGATTATTGGTTTTTTTCTTTATCAAAGTACGCAATTTGTTATGGGAATGAGATATTTTTATCCTTTATATCCATTTTTTGCGATTATAGGTGCTTTTGGTATCGTCACTATCATAGAGAAAGTAAAGAAATATCAAAAACTAGCTATATCAATATTGCTCATTTTCGTATCTATTTGGCCACTAGGTTTTATGGCAATTTATACTCGTCCTCACAGCAGAGTAACAGCTTCGCAATGGATATATAAGAATATTCCCGCTGGCTCTCATATTGTGACAGAGCATTGGGACGATGCTTTACCTTTGCCAATAAATTACGATTCACCTTTGCTGTATAAAATAGATCAATTACCAGTATTTGATCCTGATACACCGGATAAATGGAATCGTATTGATAGTCTTTTAAAACAAGCTGACTACTATATTTTTTCAAGTAATAGAGGATATGGGAGTATTTTAACTGCACCGGAACGGTATCCGCAAATGTCAAAATTTTATAAAGATCTTTTTGCGGGGAGAGGGGATTTTATGCAGGTCCAAGAATTTACATCTTATCCATATTTTTCAATTAATGACCAATGGGCTGATGAGTCTTTTACCGTTTATGACCACCCAAAAGTTACAATCTTCAAAAAGCTTTAATAATATATTAAGATATGGGGCTTTAGGAAGCTCTATTCTATTAAGTATCATTATTGCTTTCAAAATATATTTTGGCCACTATTATTCCTATTACATACTGCTATGGCTGCTTTCTCTGATTGGAAGTCTGTACTTTTTTTCTACAAGACTCTCTAAAGAAGATATTTCAATCTTAAAAACTGCAATTCTCATTTCACTTGTTCCAACCCTTGTTCGAGCACTTCTTTTGGATATCAACAGAGTGCATGGAGATGAGTATATACTTGCTTACTTTACATCAATATATGATTTTACTAAGGTTAATTTTTTTGGTCCATTTCCAATTGATCCCGCTGCATGGGTGAGCCAGCAGGCTACATTGTTCTTAGGTATTCAAAAATTATATTTTAGTTTTGTTGGAGAGAGTTTTCTAAGTGTAAAGTTTTCAACACTTCCCTATATATTTTTGACGGCTTTAGCCTTCTTTCTTTTAGCTCGTCTTGTTTTTTCTTTTAGAATAACCTTAATTGCAATCTTTTTGTATACCTTTTTTGCGATAAGTTTATATCACGATACTTTAGCTACTTTGCACGCAGGCACACTCGCAGCTTTTATATGGTTTTTTTATTTTCTAGCTCGGTCACTAAAAAAACCTTCCAAACTCTCTTTTTTTATGACCGGTTTTTTTGGTGGCTTCTGTTACCTTTTTGATCCGAAATCATATCATGCATTTCCCCTTATGATAATTGTGTATATTGTAGCTCTACTTTTTCAAAGATCGAAAAAGTTTCTCATAGATATCTTTATATCAATATATGGTTTTTCTATTGTTATGCTGCCCTTTATTGGTTATATGCTCGGAACAAAAAACATATACTTATTACAACGATATCAGCAAGTTGATGTTTTGAAAAGCACAGATGTACGATTGATAGATAATGTATTTTTATCACTGAAATCACTATATATAAGCGACATAGGGGGTAGTCAGGGTTTCTTTTTCGGATCTCAAGCTTTGTTTGAACCTATTTCACTGATTTTATTTCTGGTAGGTGCACTATTTTCATTGATTTTTATTAAAAAGAATTATCTTGTGGGTCTTATTCTATTTACGATCTTTACCACATTTTTTACTGGAATGGTTATGACACTTCCTCCACCTGCATTTCATAGGATCATTGTAGTATTCCCTTTGCTGGTATTACTTATGACAATGCCTTTTGAGAAAATTCTACTCAAACAGTCATTTATATTTTTTATGTTAGGAGGAGGATTACTGGTCGTGTTTGGAATATCTAATTTTATATATTTCAAGCAAGCTACAAGAAAAGATACCGATATTTCTGTTGTTGCGGCCCGTTTTATTGAACAAAATTATCCTAAAAGAAATGTGTATATCGTTGCTTTTCCAAATTATCATGTCCAAAAAGTTTTTCACTTTAGTAACGATTCGGGTATAAAACATAGCACATTAGTGAATCAGAGCGATGTTTTAGCACGATTCAATATTATTGAAAAGTATGTATATGTTATTCCACGTTTTAGTAGCGATGCAATAGGACAGATAAAAGAAAAAGATCCCAAAGCTTCAATCATTCAACTTTCGTCTGATTTAGTTGTGGTTGCTAATTAATCTTTACTTCCCACGCCTTTTCTTTAATATATAGAAAAGTGCAGCAGATTTTTTGATATCAACAGGAAGTTGGATTCTCTGTGTTATCCACGAATCGATTCTACATAAAAAATAAAGCTTAGGAAAAATTACCCACCTACCAGTAAGCATATAAAGCGGTAGAGAAAGAAAGGAAGCGTAATGCATTACATCAAGCCAGGCTGCATTTCGAGGTGAAAGATAACCGATTTCTTCAACTACTTCAAAATCTGCCTGTTTAAATACATTCCTCCATTGTTTATATGATAAAAGATTATGATGATCTTGATCGATGCGACGAATACGTGCATATGATTTACCAAAAATTTTATTACCAACGAGATAATCTTCCCAACGATCAGTCATCACAGATGTTAAGAATAGACCTCCTGGTTTTAATACTCTACTAATTTCTTTGAGTGATACCTCTAAATGAGGTATATGTTCAAGTACACAGTTTGAAATAGCTGTCTGGAAATGCTTATGTGGATAAGGAATTGTGTTTCCATCATATGTGGTGAGGTTTTTATAATTTTGTTCCTTTTCTGCTTGATTAATCCTGCTTTTTTGCAAATCAAGTCCAACGTCAATAATATCACCATGCAATGCTATTTTTGCAAAATACCCATCCCCACAGCCAAAATCTAATATTGGGTTTCGTAATGGCCTATACATATCGAAAAGATAAGCCTCTTGGGAGCGAATGAATGCAAAAAAAAGCGGATATCTTTTAAGAAATGCTTGAACATATGTACGTAATTGTTTTGGTGAATACCTTTTCATACAACGAGTTCTTCATATAAATTAAAAACCGGTTTTTGAGAAAATATAGTATGCGTTTTTTGAATAAGCTTTTCATTACTATATACATCTTTTTGTATTATGACTTTATAGAGGGCATTTACGAACTGTTGTGTATCTCGTGGATTTACAGATATACCCATATGAGTTAGTTTTACAGGCAGTTTCACACCCGCTTGATCGGAAGCGATAATCGGTGTTCCCAACATCATAGCTTCTGCTTGAACCATACCAAATGCCTCTGTTTTATTGATCGAAGGGAGAACTAGTACATCGATACTCTTATAAAAAGATCCCAATACTTCGTCTGAAATGTTACCTAAAAATTCATGGGCAATCCCATAATCGGTTAATAGCTTTTTAATTAAAAAAAAATAAGATTTTTCTCCTGAAACATCATCTCCATAAGGACCAACAAACATGAGTTTAATCTGTCGATTTTCTATTTTTAGTCTCCTTGCAGCATCAATAAGATATTCAAGTCCTTTCTCTCGAGCAATTCTACCTACAAATCCAATCCATATCGTATTTCCCTTTATTTTTTTAAAAGTTGTTAACGCTTTCTTATCTATGCTTAATTTTTTAATAGGTGGAAGTGAGTAATGGATCTTATGAGAAATATATTTGTAAACTAAGAGTGAATTGATGTAGTCAGGATAGGCGACTATGGTATCACTAAGAAAGAGTTGCACATATACTGACGTATTGAGAAAAGCATTGATGACACGCAGTACTATATTTTTACCCAAATAAACTTCGCAATGAAATATGGTGATGATTTTTTTTCTATATATTTTTGCAATAATTGCGAGAAATAATCCTTCGAAGTTAGGGATATTAAGCAATACCACATCATGATTCCGAACTTCCTTAAGGAAGAATATAAGCGATTGAGGAGAAATAAAACCTTTCGAGATCCTGAAAAGAAAAGGCATTCGTTTAATCGTTATGTTATTGATGACTTCTTCGGGTTTGAGATCGTTTGTGTGAGGGAAAGTGAGAACGGTTATAGTATGTTTATGAGCGAGATAGGTGAGTATTTGTAAAGGGTAGACGGTAATACCGGAAATATAAGGGTGAAAGTAGGGTGAAAAGAATAGAATTTTTTTCATTAAGCAATTGTATACATGGGGCCTGTCATGGCCTCCTCCGATAAAATCGGAGCCCTTCCGAGACTGCCACCCATGTTAATAGTGGTTCAATAACTTTTTATTTTTTCAACCGCTTTTTTTAGTGTTGGAAATTTGTATTCGTATTGAATTCCCCGATCAAAAATATTGTATATCCAAAATGTTTTAGCTTTTGTTGTCTGAGTAAGATGTTGAATGATATCCCAATTGTCTTCAACAAAAATGTCTAGTTTGAGCTCCTTTACGATTTGTTCCTTAAATATATGAGGTTGCTGGTTTTGCTTGTTAAGATATATCCCTTTAAACGAATCATTAATACGCATTCTTCTTATCCACGTGTTGAAATCAGGTTCGAGGAAGTCAAATCGTGCTGTTACAATATATGGTTCAATGAGGCCTTTATGGCTCATCTCTTTGATCTGGTTGAATCCTGGGGCGATAAATAAACTTGACCAATGAAACACGCGCCACATGAGTTTTTCAATTTCAGATTGTGGGACGTAAAAAGTGTGGAGTCTTTTTGGGAAAAAAAGTCGTTTTACAATTGTTATTGGGTGACGAGCAATACGAGCTGGGTTATAGAGTAGGACGCCGTCGAGGTCGAATCCTACACGGAGAGGACGCTTATTAATTTGAGATTTGAGATTTGAGAGTGGAGAATTCATATCTTATCTAAAACTTTAATTCCTAGCAGATGCAGTCCGTTTTTAATAATGTGACCGGTTGCTGCAGTGAGTGCAAGTCTCAAGTCTCTTACATCTTCTTGTGCTTGTAAAATAGGACATTTTTCATAAAAAGCATTAAATTTTTGTGCAAGATCGTATAAATATGTACAAATTAAGTGTGGGGAATATGTTGTTCCCGCATTTTCAACTACTTCTGGGAAGTGGGGAAAGGAACGAAGAAGAGCGAGCTCCTCGAGACCGATTTGAAAATTGAGATTTGAGATTTGAGAATTCCACTCTCCACTCTCAAATCTCCATTCTCCATTGCGTAAAACGCTTTGCGTTCTCGCGTAAACGTACTGTAAATACGGTCCGGAGTTGCCTTTAAGAGAAACAGACTCTTCAATATCGAAAAGAATATTTTTTCGAGCTTCGGACTTCAGAAATGCAAATTTAACTGCACCTAAAGAAATGATGTCTGCAGTTTTGTCATCTTTGTTCTCTGAAAGAAGATCATTCTGAACAATCTTTTTTACATTGGCGACAAGGTCCATCGCTGAAATGATATTACCAGTTCGTGAAGACATTTTGCCTGATTTGAGATCAATAAGGCCAAAACCGATATGAGAAATTTTATCTTTAAATTCAGGATGTACTTCTTCAATCGCCTTAATGACAACCTTAAAATATTCGTTTTGTTCAGACGCCGTAGTTATAATTGCTTTCTCAAAAGGCCAATCCTTTGCTTTCAATGTCACCAGAGCAAGATCTTTTGCCTCATAAGTTGGAGTACCTAATGTGGTAATAAATACTCGTGTGTGGAGGTTGTGTTTTTCGCCTCGGAAAACAACTGCGCCTTCACTTTCCTCAAAAATATTTCCCAAATGTTGTTGTACGATTTTTTTTCCAAGATCACTTGTTTGACTCTCAAAATAGTGTTGATCATATGAGATGTCGAGTTTCATTTCGAATTGTTGATAATATTCCAAGCTCCAAGAGCGGGTTGTTTCCCATAATTTTCTGACTAAAGGTTCTCCTTCGTAAATCTTTTTATTAATTTCATCGATTTCACCCTTTGCTTTAGGGTCTTCCTTATATACTTTTGACCCTTCTTGATAAGCTTTTTGTAGTAAGGAAACTCTTTCTTCAAGCGACTTTTTTTCAAGATCCTGAATTCTGGCTCCTGAGCTTTGAATGCCGTATAGACATTTAGCAACATGAGGCCCAACATCTCCTTGATAGCAACACCGATATATTGTATTTCCTGTCGCTTCAAGGATGCGTGCCCATGATTCGCCAACAACATACGAGAACAGGTGTCCTATGTGAGGAAGTTTGTGCGTATTTGGATCTCCATATTCCAGATTGATTCGTATACCTTTTTGGTCAATGTAACCATATTTTTCTTGTTTTTTTTGGATAGTTTGTAGCTCGTTCAGAAGAGTTTCTATTTTGATGAATACATTTATAAAGCTTCCTTTCTGCTCAATTTTTTCGAAAAGCTCGTTTTGAGCGAGTTTTTTAATGACATTCTCCACTTTCGAATCTCTCCGCCAGCTGGCGGACTCAAATCTATGGATATTCACTGCGAAATCTCCAAATTCAGGTCGAGTAGGGTTAAGAAGCGTAATTTCTTTTGTTCCGAGGGCTTCCCGAAAGGCTTCATACACTTTTTGTTTTAGCATAATCGGTATTATTGTATCAGATTTTTCCAGCCTCAGGTACAGAGGTTGGAGTACAAACCAACATCGAAGGTTGGTTACGTTCACAACCTAGGGGACATTGGGATTAGAGCATTAGAAACTTGTTATAAAGAATTCTGCTGGGAATTGGGGAAAGGACTGGAAAAGTTTGATTTTTTTAGTTACCCCTGCTGGCGATGTAGCTGTAGAAATAATCGTTCTGCCTTGTATTGGCCAGCTGTTATTAGTTGCGTTGACGATATCTAGTTTTACACCTGTAAATGCATCGTTAGGTGCAATAATACGAGTTATAAGAAGATGAGGGTCATCTGAAAAAGGAAGTGTAGGAATAACTTCCCCAAAAGTCACTTCATCAATCCCATTAGTTGTTTCTACAACGTTGCATCCAGATTCTTCAATAAGCTTGCGCGACACGATCCCTCTGGTTTTATTGACAAATGTAAGTTCGAGTGCGAATTCGTTAATAGTTCCGCACAAGGTTCCTTTTGGACTATTGACATTAACAATAATATCATCATTAAAAGCAGTAGAAATTATCTGTTTTGTTGTCGCATCATATCCTGTTAAATAAAACATATAGAGTCCGTCTTTAGATATGAGGGGGGTTGTGAAAGAATTTGTTGTTGTTGTAGTTAACTCTGCTTGTCCAGTCATGTCATTATCAACGATATCTCCGATTTGAATTGGAGTTTCCCCCACGTCTAATTGGTCGATTGCAACCTCAATTCCAGCTTCTGCAGCAGCTCGTGCTTTTTTGCCTTCTTCCTCGAGCTTCGCAATTTTGGTATCATCAACTGTAATCTGCGTAAGTGAGAGGCCAATAGTCATTAGTAAAGTTGCAACAAGCACTACGATAAGAAGTATTTGACCCGATTTTTTATTTGCTTCAGTTTTCATTTTTCAGTTCTTTAATTCTCAAATCTCAAATTTCCAATCTCCATTCCTCCCTTACGGCACAAGCTCTTCCCATTCATAAGTTCTTACTGATAACATATCCATGAGCGGGAGGTAATGATCCACAATATTGTGTACAAAGAAACATGACGGTTTATTGTTATTATCGGTGCGTTGTCGTTTTTCAGTACATTCACTTTCAGTAAACGATACGAGATTCCCATCAACTTTTAATTCATTTTCTGTTGTGTTTCCAGGAAGAATATCTGAAGCAAAATCTACATCCTGTGCAATATAAATACCATTCATTTCTTCGACGTTTGAGCGAATACTCATTTTGCCTGTTACCACAAATCCCATCGGTTTGTTTGAAGGGTTAAACTGATTATTCTGATCTACTGTTAGATTACCATCGATAATGAGAATGAAATTTGACTTTCCTTGGTGTCCGTTATTATTTATTGTATAGTCGCCAACGATATAGTTAACAGTATCATTCTGCATTTCTGAGAAGTCATTTATTTGTACATAGGTTTTTCGAGCTATCACATAATCCCGAAACGCAGTTGGGGTCATAACATTATTGAGATTATAGTTTCCATTTTCAAGTTTCCATCCTCTATACGAAATTGGAGCATGTGCCGTATCAATAAATCCATGAGCGGAAACTACACCTGGCTGATTAATATTTAGGCACGTGATTGAAAGTGGATCAGTTTGATCACACAGTCCATCATCATTATTGTCAAAAGGATCTGCATTGTCTGGATCAGGAATAGGATCAACAAGATTTCCTAGTTTATGGAACGCACCATCTTTGACTTTCCACCAAGGATCAGTTCCTATAGATGGTGCAGCCTGACAACACACAAGACCTGGTCCACAAGCTCCTCCATCAGCTATACTACCAGGAGCTCCCCCTACAGCTTGGGCAAGCTGAGTTCCCAAAACAGCTTTATCGCCTTTTGCGAGCTGTTTCCCTTTTTTGGAACCAATTGCAGAACCGGGACCGTTTGGACAACTTTGTTGATATGCTGCAGAGTTTGTGTTACATGCGCAAGGATCCATACATTGGAGACCTGGAGCGCATGATGCACCTCCTGTTGGTGTTGGAGTAGCTGTAGGTAATGGGGTAGGAGTTGGTCCACCACCACCACCCTGTTGACAAAGCACATTCACTCTTTTTGAACATAGCTGACCACCTTGATTACAATTAAGTCTTATATCGTAGACTCCTGCATTATCATATGTATGAGCTACAGGAGAACCATCTTCTACAGGTGTATCTTGTTTACCATCATCCCATGACATAACACCAGTACCTGGCCCTACTATGGTGATATCAAAGGATTGCGCTCCTCCATATTGTAAACATTGAAGACTAGAAGGAATAATTGCAAAATTGCAATTTAGATCACATATACCGATTACCTGAGGTGGAACACAAGATTGCTGACAACCTAATGTGATATTGCAGGTAAAATTTCTGGGATCATCTCCGTTTTCCAGAAGATTAGCTATGGGGGTATACACTCTTTGAAAACCTCCACTGAGCTGGTTGTATTTGTATTGTCCTCCAACTGGGACTGCAACTCCGGCTGCAAGATTATCACATTCTGTTTGTGGCTGATTTGGCCCGCCTTTGCCGATATTAAAATAATTGCCTGGCCCACATGTATATGTTTTACCAGGACCACGTTGAAGTTGGATTTGTCCTACTGCCAAAGGTATATCAGGCGCGGGAGGAGCGGGGCAGACGAGCGTAGTACTTTGAGCAGATGTTTCTGAGGGAGTATAAAAAAATACTGTTATAGCTGTGATGAGGAAAAAAATGAGTACAGTCCAAAATCGCACATATCTCATACTTTCATCTTAAAAAGATATGCGTTGAAAAGCAAGTAGTAACATTATCGTCGTCCTTGGTGTGGAGATACTAAAAGTTCGCGTCTGGGAACAAGAACCCCTTGTTGTACACGTTCAATGCCGGGAAATGCTTGTTTTATAGTGACAGGGCGTGGTCTATTTCCTTGTATACGATTACCCTTCCTAAGGGCATCTCTTACCGCTCCAAACACTTCTTCAGCGCGAAGCCCATATCCGTGTACATCAAAATCACGTACATCTCGTGGCATAGGCCCGTCAACAAAATTAGGATAAAACCCAGAGCCGTCTGCGAAAAACTCCAGATCAACAGGGATGCCTTCTGCAAGCAAAGCATAATACATCTGTAATATTTCTTGATGGTAGGCAAGCGAATAACTATAATCATACCTATCACCGCTTGTATAACTTACCAAACCAATACCCTCAAGAAGAATTCTGGTACCAGGTGTAAGATGCTCATATATTTCTTTGATAATTTCGATTCTTCTCTCAAACGGTATCCTTTCATTGCCAAACTGCACATTCCTTGTAGCTATAAGCTCAATGCGATCCAGCTTAGCAGCTTGTGCATATTCTCCAATAACATCACTCGTCAAACATACTGGTTCTTCAGGATAACAAAATCCTTGATACTCTGGTTCTACGTTGAAGTTCACAAAACGGGCACTGGTTTTAATATCAGGTTTTAATTCGCGAGCTTTTTCAAATAAGTCAACAAAAAATGTTCTAGGTTCATTATTATAGAGCCTCATAAAAGGGGAGACATCGGTATTTACATACCAACTCCCCATTCCAAGACTAAAATATCCATCTGGTGTTGTTACTTCAACAGCATCGACGATTCGTTGATTATATATTTTCTCTACTTCTCTAAGCCGATTGGCACCAGGAAGTTTTTTTAAGCGATTATATTGATCTAAAGTGAGATCGGCTGAGAACTTTCCACTTAAGTCAATACCACGTTCTACTGCAGCCACTCGAAGCTCTTGAACAACTGGACGATCAAGCCCGTAGCCCAGTGGCCATCTTCGATCTGTTTCATCCCAATACGTGGTGTAAACTGCAAGCTCATCTGCATTAATACCCGCTACATTTTGGAAGTCCGGTATTTCAATAGGATAATATATATCGTTCCAATCAGGAGCTATTGCAATGTTTGATACATTTGGATCACCCGCTCCTTGATTCTCAGCGTCTTTAAGGCCATTTCCCACTACGAGCGCGTCGTTATCGCGAGGGGCATGATCTGCAGCAACGTTTACTTCAATTTCCATATCAACTTCACCCCCAGCAGGTGTTTCAACATATGGATACACTATTTCCTGCCATCGCACATCATCTTGTGTAGGCATTTTTCCAATAGGCCGAATAGGAACAGCATCTTCACCAACTACGGCAAAGTTTCCTCCAGCTTGCGGATATTGAACTCGTATAACACCATCATCGGGAATTGGCATAGGTTCACTATTTGCTCCATGTCCTTCAAACTGAAACATACCATCTCCTAAAAATCTGACTCCTTCACCTCGAATACCGCCAAGCGTCATCATTTCTCCGCTAAAATCTTCTTGCGGCATGACGCGTTCTCCTCGTGCAAACTCCACAAATGTACCAGGTTTCGGTTCCTTTAATCCGTTTTCGGGATCACTGCTTAGATGGAGTGTGAAATCGGTTTCACCTTCTAGTCGAATAGGCTCAATGATTACTTGTTGTTTTAAAGGTTCATCAGTTGTATTAATTCTTTGGACAACTGCTTTAAAAGCCATATCTTTGTCGCATTCAGGGTCCATAGGGCGCATTTCTGAAGGATCGATTGCATCATTTAGGTCATGAATTTCTACGAATCCCTTACCATCTGGACTTTCAGGATCATCTACGCAAACAAATACTTGTTCTCCATTTTCAGGAATATCATGACCCCTATACACATATGGCTCATCTCCACCGTCGTGTCTTAGCGAATCGCCGTCTGGCACATGATAAATGAGTGCGTCGGTATCAAGCGTGACAGTATATGGCGCTGGTGTAGGTATGGGTGATGGAGAAGGAGAGGGAATAGGACTTGGCGAAGGGGTAGGAGTAAATTTAATGACTGGTGTTGGAGTGTGTAGTGGCTCAGTAGGCTCTTCAGACGGCGTTGCAAGTGAAACACGATCACCATTTATAGCTATTGGGAAAAAAATGGAATGTGGCTCGCCAGTTACATGACCACCAGGATCGGGTGTTGGTGATGGGCCCGGATCAGACTCTGTAGCCTGAGAATCAGGTTCTTTTTCTGCTCCTGGCTCATCGTCAGGATCAGGTCCGTCAAAACCGTCATACATATCATTTGCTATACCTGGTCCGCGAAGTGCGTCGAGTTCACTTTGTCCCATATGAATTTCATAACCAGGTCTTTGATTCACAGGATCTTGCTCAAGTGGGCGAGCATGAGCTGGTTGTGGGTGTAGAGCAGCGATGATCGAGAATGCAAGTGGGCCTCCATAAGCAAGAAGTCTTGTAGTCCACAAACCTCGTTCACGAGTATCCATTTCACCCCAGGATTTATCATGTCTTTCAACCACTCTAAAATCAATCGGTGCGACGCTTTCCTCCTCAACTGGTACTTCCATTTCTGCTGACATATGTATATTACAATATAAGTTTTAGCCCTTTATAACAAGAAGCTATAAGACTTTCCGTTAATATATGCGCCATGTCCGGTAAGACCGGCTTAGGCAGGAGAGAACAAACTGAATTGGTAGTGTTAATCATAATAATGATATCGATTTATAGGGTAAATATAATTAATCCTATAGGATATTATATCATGCATCCTATTCGAGTTCAATTATCTTTAACCTACCAATCCAAAATGCCTTTTATACCCTCATCATAACATTATATTATAGGAGAAGTCAAGTGGAAAGTTTATTATCTTCAAAACCCAATTAAAGCAGATTCCGTCAGGACTTTCCCTCCCACCAGTGCTCGCACAACTATTCGTATTGTAACGACTGCGCGCTGGCGGGAGCCCTTCCAGTCCTGCCACCTGCTTTTCTGCTGTTGGTTTTAAGTGAACTTAGGAGAGCTTATTAAAGTACTAAGCCTACGGCGATAATGAGTACGCCGAAAAGGAGAATTACTACAGAGAGTTCGGCTATTCCAGTTGCTGGGAGCGTGATTGTTGCTCGAGGGGTAATTGTTGTTTTTGAGCTCGAAGATGAGCTTGAAGTGGTTGGAGAAACTACTTTATTTGTACTTGTAGTTGGTGTTGGGGTTTTAGTTGCTACAGTGATATTTGATCCACCAGTACCACCTGTTTTTATTTGAGGCGTGGGTGTATTTGTTGCATGAACAACGATTATATCCGTGGGTGTTAGTCTGCCAGATGGACTTGCTGTTGGTGAAGGCGAAGTACTTACACCCTGATCAATAGGTTGAATCTCTTCTGTTGGAGCAGCTGTAGGTGTTTCAGTTGCAGGGGGGGGACTAGTAGGAGGAGCTTCGGTAACTTGACAAGAAGCTTGGCCTTCTGCACTACATCCATTTGAGGCTGTTACTGCGCATCGATATGTGTGATTAGGTTCGGGTTGATGATAAATATTAACCTGTCCGGTCTCGTTTGAGGCTGGAACAGATCCCTGCTTAACGGGTAGTGATCCATTAGTAATATCAAAAATAGTATATTCGTAGCTTACTCCGGCCTCGCGGTTCCAGCTACATGTAAGTGCTTCAGCTGGACATGCACCCCCAGCAGCTTCAGGCTTAATGTTTTGAGGTTGTTGTACTACCAGCAATCCTGTCACCACTCCAATAAGCACGATAAAAAGAGCTATGAGTATAACAAGATTTCTCCGGCTGATTTTTCCAGCTCCTGTATTGATATGTGCTGCTTTTGTTTTAGTTTCCACTACAACCTTGACAGGTAACATGAACTTCTAATATACATGCATTATCACCGGAAGGTGGTTCTGTAGGCGGATTATCTGGAGGATTTTCAGTTGGTGGTGGATTTTCTTCTTCTGGTGGTGAATTTTGATTATCGGCAGGTGTTGGTTCGGCTTGTAGTTCTTCTATGGTTTGAGCTGGTGTTTGTAGCGTTTGTCTTTGGGAAACGAGATAAACTCCTATGAGCACGGCAATAACAAAAAATACAAGTATTAATATAATAAGAAGTGTCTTTTTGTTTCCGGATTTTGCATTGAGAGGAGGTAATTTTGTGAAATTCAATGACGTCCCCGATGACTGGTTCATAGAATTCATTGTGGCAGAAAAAGGAGAGGAATTCAATAGTATCCCCATGCCCAATATCCTATATTAGAGATGGAATTCGAGTTCAAGAATGTTACTTTTTCACCTACTGAGGTTTCATCTTCAAACCATACGACATGTTTTTGGCCAGTCTCGTCTGCATACTGTATGCTTGTTTCCGCTGAAAGATTATCTCTTTGTATAGAGCATGGTGTGAATGGACAAGATTCGAGAAAGCGGTTTTTGATCTGACGTAATGTAAGCGATTGAGCTGGTTTCAACGGGCGATTTTGGTCGTCCACTGACCAATCATAACCAAACAGACCAAACAGGATAGTAAGTTTTTGAGCGTCAATATCAGAAATGAGCTGACGAATCATTATTTCCATATCGTATCCATATATTTCTTTTCCTTTAAGGGGAAAATTTGGACCCGGTTCACCGTAACTTTTATGAAAGTCGTATGCCATGATATAGAATTGATCAACGTATTGATCTAAAGCCTTAAGATCATATGGTCTTTGACGATAATATGTATCACCGTATATAGTCATACCAAATGTTAATTCTTGCTGTTTTGTTTGCAATGAGAATGTTTCTACGAAATCTGTGATCTGTTGAATAATGTCTGATGTAGGGAGAACAGAATGTTCTAAATCTAACACTATACCGTCAAAATCATATTGGGAAGCTATTTCGAGAGTTTCTTGGATGATTGTTTTTTGAGAAGTCTCATTTTCGAGAATCGTTGAAGTAACATCCTCATTTGACATCCGGATCGTCAGCAAGGCGCGATATGAGTTTTTTGAAATACTAAAAGTTGACAAATTATAGAACCCCGGCTCATTTTTGTTAATTTCCGTTTCGGTAGGGGTTATACCAAAGTAGATAAGCGTGTTGATTTGAGATTTGAAGCCGCCGTCTTGCAGAGAGATTGGAGAATTGAACTCAGTATTTTTGAGGGTCCAGTAAGGGACAAATAAAGAGGTTGAAAAAAGTTGGAATGAGTTAGTTTGAGTTGGAATAGGTGAAATGAGTTGTTGTATTTTGGTGATCTTAGGTATATCTACGATAGTTTTTTGGTAAAGATTCTTAGTTGAATAAAGCCCAATTATGACTAACGCTCCTACAAGTAGTAAGAATATGAACCTCTTTTTGTAATTTCCTTTTCTTTTGCGAGTCATGTCTTTATAGTTACGTCACAAATGCGAATAGACATACTTGTGACTTCTTATAAGATTTATCTATAAAATCGTTTCGCCTGAAACAACACGTACCATACGATAAGAGGGGAAATAAAGTAAGTGAGATTAAAGAAAATAAGACTCAGAAAGAAGTGGAAAAAGGCGATGTAGTAGAGGTTGTACCAGCCTTTTAGAGAAAGCTGCGCGAGATTTTTATATGACGTAATAAGTGCAAGTCCTAGAACAATAAGAACACCGCGTAGCATGATGGAATTAATTGAAAAGAACGTATAAGATTCGAGAATAGAGTAAGGAGGAGGTAAGAGAGCTACGATAATATGATAAATCCCCACAAGAGCGGCCAAGGGCGGAAGGTATGTAGCGATGCTTTTTCTTATATTAAGCGGTAACGAAGGCAGAAGTCTATAATAAACCTCGATAAATTCTTCGATTTGTTGGAATGACTTAATTTTACGTATATCCATTCGTTATATAATATTCTCCTTTATCGTTTTTTGCAATAAATCCCTTGATTTCAAGTGATGTAAGTATGCTTGTTATGTGTGGAATTGGCATATTCACTGTGCGGGCAATGGTGTCGATATATGAAGATTCATGGATGAGTTGTTCAAGAACCATTTTTTCATGTGCATCCACAGAGTTTAAGATAGTTTTTCGAACATGACTTTTTATCTCAGTGTTGTATGATTCAAGAATATCTTGGGGAGAAGTAATGATCGTAGCCCCGTTTTTAATAAGTAAGTTTGGGGCTCTAGAGAGGGGAGAATTTATTTCACCTGGGATTGCAAAGACGTCTCTCCCTTGTTCTGCTGCATAACGCGCAGTTATGAGAGTTCCTGATTTTTCTGTACCCTCTACGACAATGACAGCCTTAGAAAGACCAGAAACAATACGATTGCGTGAAACAAAAAGACCTTTCATCGTGGTCATCGGAGGAGGAAATTCACTTATAACAGCGCCATTACAATCTAAAATCCTTTTAAATAAGTGTGTATTTTGGTGGGGATATACTACTTCAATTCCGCATCCTAAGACAGCTATTGTTTTTCCTCCATTGTCTAATGCGCAGGAATGGGCTATGCTGTCAATCCCTAAAGCCATCCCAGAAATAATGGTATAGTCATATTCGCATAATAATTTCACACATTGTCGTGTAGTCTCTTTGCCATATGAACTAGGTTTTCGTGTACCAACAATTGCTATGAAATCATCAGGATGTTCATGTAGGATATTTATATTTCCTCTAAGATATAAACAAATAGGAGGATCAGGTATATGAACGAGTTTTTTTGGGTAATATGAAGATCCTTGGTGTAATATTTGTACATTTTTTGTTAACAAGTATTTTACTATACTATGAGGTATACATTTTTTTCTGAAGGTATCAAATTTTTCCGCGAGATTTCTTCCTAAAATTTTATAAAGATCTTTTGTTGTTGCTTGATATGCAGATTTTGGATCTCCAAAACGTTGCATAAGTTGTGCAAAATGAACAGGCCCAATACCCAGCATATATGAGAAGGCGACGTAGTAAGGGGTTTGGTCTGACATGGGAAAGATAATAGCAGACAAAGATTAAGATATGATTAAAACTACAACACACGACACCAAAGGGACAAACAAACAACAAGATACAAAACAAAAAAAACAAAAAAGCAAGAAACAAACTCTTGCCAGTATCTCGTAAACCCTTCGGTGTCGTGCAGCACAAATAGCAAAGCCCCCAAGGGAGCCACCAAA
Source organism: Candidatus Roizmanbacteria bacterium RIFCSPHIGHO2_12_FULL_37_23 (assembly GCA_001788095.1). Lineage (GTDB taxonomy): Bacteria > Patescibacteriota > Microgenomatia > UBA1406 > HO2-37-13b > 2-12-FULL-37-7b. The sequence goes on along the minus strand of MFZX01000031.1, from coordinate 39,099 downwards.
CACCGGTCCCGCCCCAGAAACCGTTTGCAAGCCAGAGCTTGCGTGTTTGGTGGCTCCCTGTGGCCCAGGAAACCGGCGCTTACGTGGGGCAGGGATTCGGCATGTGCCGAAATATGATAGCGACGGGCGGGACCGCCGGGTGAGCTGGTTGGTTTGCCAGCAGACCTGTGGAGGACTGGGGACCGGCGGTCCCGCCCTACTAGCTCAAGCCGGGTGGCTCAAGCGGCGGTGGTTAGTTGGTTGTGGCGCGGTCGTCGTCGCCTTCGTTCTCGGGCTTGTCACCCTTGTCCTTGTGCGACGTGTCGCGCGGTGGGTCGTGTGGGATCCCGTAACCCCAAGGTCCGTTGTGAGAAAGGGCAGTCTCCTGGGGATCGAAGACCCCTCTGTTAGAGCCGAAGACCGGCACCGCTAGTCGTCCTCCTCGTGGCGGACCTCGGGATCGGTCTCGCCGCCGTCGCCGTCGGTCTCCTCGCCGGTCTCGACACCGTCGTCGCCCTCGTCCGGGTCCTCGGGCTCCTCGTCGCCGGGCTCGTCCTCGTCGCCGGTCTCGCCGCCGTCGCCGTCGCCGTCGGTCTCCTCGCCGTCCTCGGGATCGCCGTCCGTCTCCTCGGGCTCGTCGCTGGGCTCGCGCTCGCCGTCGTCACGATCATCCAACACGGTCTCGGTCGCGTCCATGTGTCTAACTACTCCTTGGCGTTCGTGTTTTCGACCTGAGGTCGAAAGGCGGGTAAGGTGGTTTTGCAGTGGTTCTCAGAAACTGCGACTTGGGACATGCGCCCGTTTTCATCACCTCCTCTTGGGCATATGAGAACCTTTTTCCAGATCTATAATTGAAGTGATTTATACCGCTGTGTGGGTGGCTCGCTCGGAAGGGTCTCCCGACGGAGCGGACCTCGACTCGTGTCGAGGGAGCACCGGCTGGGAGGGAGAGCGAGACAGGCCCCACTTATTCAACTATAAATACGGAAAAAGGTTCTTGCTATTGTGCGTTTTGTTAAAGAGCTTTATCCTAGAGCATACAACATATAGCAAAATACATGTCTACGCTTGAGGATTGCTTAAAATAAAGCCGTCCCATAGGACGGAAAACATATTATTATATCATTCAACTTCCCTGAAAACAAATCAACCTTAGAGGTTGATTACGTTCGCAACCTTGGGATTTGAAGAATTGATTTTGAAGCATTGAAAAATAGAAACTAGAAGAATAAAAATGAAAAAGTTATTAGAACCCGGGAGGTTGGAGTACAAACCAACATCGAAGGTTGGTTACGCTCGCAACCTCGGGGAATTAGAAAAAAGCAAATAAAGAAAAACAATTAATGAAAAGCAATTAATGAAAAGCAAATAAGGAAGGTCAAACGGAAGGATGTAAAAAGAAACAACAGAAACGGCACCGCTCGCACACACGCGAAAAATCAATAAAACCCAAAGAAGGGAATTATCAAAAAGTCACATACGTGACGAGCGGCCCCCGATTGCATCGGGGTTTTCTGTTGATATACGAGTCTGTGAAACCAGACCCTGGTCTTTCTATCTCCCGTCGAAAGATAGAAGCGCGCGAGACCAGAGTCTTGTCAAGCCAGTTTCAGATGAAACTGTGCACGAGCTTGACTATAGTGAACGCACGCGCGCAGCGTGTGATGTCTCAGAAGCCGACTCAGCCAGTCGACGCGAAAGGGAGGCGTTCCGTTTCGTGCCGAACGAGTAAGCGTTATTGCAGGCTTCTGATCCTGTCATCGCCATCTGGCCGAAAGTTTTCCCGGCAGGCCGTTCTCAACGGAACAAATTGATCGCGCGAGCGATCTCTCCGCGTCCAAGCGGCCTGCCGGGTACAAATGGTCCCCCAATCCAACGGTGCCCAGTCCGTTGTTGGCTCAGTGGTGTTGCACTTGAGCGGGGGGCCGGGGAGGATGAATGCTGATGAATGCATTTTACTCGATGAAACTCCTCGGGGACCGTCCCGGCGTGTACCGAGAACCGGCGCGTCAAGGGCCACTGGCCCGGGACGGTCCCTAACTACTGGAGGAGGTCAGCGGAGATCAGCGCTCCTGATCGTGTGCTAGAGCAGCTGCTCCACCGTCACCACTGCCGCGATCGCCACCTGGTCAGTCCGCCAGGGGGTCACGCGAGCCGTCGCGCCGTTCGCCACGAAGTCGGCCGTGAAGGTAGGCATCTTCAGCGCCAGCTGGCTCATCCTTACGTAGTGGTCATCAGACCATGCAGTAGCGCTCACCGTCGCCGTTCCGTTCGTGTTCTCGCTCGTCCACGCCGCGGTGCCGTTCCGTGCGGTTGTCGTCGAGCTCAGCGCGTTCTGGTCGTAGATGTAGATCGCTCGGCCGTCGTTCGTCGCGTAGACGGTGCCGTTGATCTCGTCGTTCGAAGTCGTGTAGCCCCGCAGGCTCTCGTACACCATGCCCTGGCCGGAGATCGACGAGCTGAAGGCCACGATCGGCACCGGATCCGCGCGAGACGCGCTCATCCTTGCGAAAGTCGCCCTGTCGTTCATCCCCACGGAGTCGTTGGTCCACGCAGCAGGCGCGCGTGCGTTCGCCATCGTCGTCTCGTTGACGTTCGGGGCGCTCGCGAGCATGGGAGCTGCGGCCGCCGCCAACGTGGTCACGAGTGCTACTGCAAGCAGTAGCGTGAGGAACCTGAGTCTCAAGGCCGTCTCCTTCGGGTTTCCCCTCACGGGGATGCGGATGACAGCAGATACGGGTCCCTAGCGGGACCTTCGGGTATTTGGTTGTATACCTCCTCTCCTTGCACTAATACCACTTACACACACCATTCGGTGTGAAGGGTCGGATTCCGGGAATAATCGAGATCCTGAATTCCGCCAGTAGGCGGATTCAGGATGACAATAGTGGTATATTCTTCCCACAATTCGACCCTACACACGAGACGTATGCAAGTAGTATCTCGTATATCAATTGCCGTTTCTTTCAAAGTGCGGCATGAGCGCGAAGAACGCAGCACGTGCGAAAAACGCAATCATGCCACCAAAAAATAATCCTATAATAGGTAATATACTATAGAAGGTTGTGAAAAGTCAATTCGTAGACATGTATCAACTAACCCTCGGGGTTACAACCCCGAGGGTTATAACACCGAGGGTTGGAAAACACAAAACGGTTTATTTTACAAGTACGCCACTTCCTAAGATTAACCAATCAGACAAATCTACTCTACTATCACAATTCAGATCTCCTGAAGAACTTTGTATCCTGTTTGAATAAGCCTGTCTAAACAAGGTAACATCGTCCATATTCACGCTTCCATCATTGTTTAAATCTCCTTGTGACCGGACGCAAAGTGTTTGATTATTCTGATAATTATTTTGGTTAAAGTTTCTTTGCTGCTGTAATTGCATTATGGTCGGTGTTAGTAAAGAACGATTGAGAACACATTCTTGAGACCCAGTAAGTGAAAGACACACATCTAAAACCGAATCATTTTCATCAAGAAGTTCTAATCTGCACGTATAGTCTGAACCATTTTCAGCTTCAAATTCATGTTCTTGCCCATTTAAAGGACCAGTACTAAACAAAGAACCATTTTTATAAATCACAAGCCGGAACCGTGAATCCTGGAGTTTTTCCAGCAAACTATTTGGTATTCTACACAACCACTTTTGACTAAATCTACATACGAGTTTTGCAGTGCCAGTTGGTAAGGGAAGCGGTATAAGCTCTAATTCTCCATCTCTATCACTTACTGGACATGCGCGTACTATCGTAGGAGTTGGGGTAGTAATAGTTACTGTAGGAGTTGGAGGTGTTACTGATGGTGATTCTGTAATTGTTATAGTTGGTGGTTCAGAGATTGAAGGAGTTGGTGGTTCAATAGTTGGTGTAACTGGTCCTGTGGGAGATGGACTTGGTGTAACGCACAAAGGTGCTTTACCTCTTGTTCGTGTAGGAACACATAGAGGATTTGAACGATCACTCGGAATAACTTCACATTCATATTCTTTTCCTTGTTGTGCATCAAAGAAAACTGCAACTTCATTTAACCCGCCTTGTTTAATCATACTTTTTACATCACCATCAATTTCATTGACTTTAATATAAAAATCACTATATTGTTCTCCAGGCAGGAGATTTACTATACAGCGCGCAGAACTCAGATTACACACAAGATCAGTATTGGCTCTATTCTCAAGAGTAAGTGTTCTTTGAATAAGCATAAAACCAGCCAATACACCAATTACAGAAGTTAGTGCAGAGATAAGTATTAGTTTATTTTTAAGTTCCTCTGTTATATGCATATCACTGTGGAACGTTTATCCGTACACAACCATACGCACACTGAAATAGTAATGTTGGTACCGGCAACTTACAAAAACCAGGTGTTGGTGAAACTGTTATGGTGAGAGGAGGAGTTATTGTAGGTGTAGGTGTAAAACAAACAACAGTCAATTCTTTTCTACACACAAGATCAATAGGTGGTGTAATGAGAGTGCTTGGAATTTTTATACCATCACCGGTTCCGGTTGGGAAACTCATTTGTTGTTGCTGTGCTGTTGGGCGATTACATGTTAAAGATATGATAATATGACCCGATCGAGAAGCAGGAAAAGTAAGGACGTCACCCTTTTTTCCACATTTCGTAATCTTAGTTCCATCAACATCGTAGGTGATACAACCGTCTTCATCAAGTCTTATACTTACTGTTTCATTGAGTGCAGGACAGCTATTGGGATCCTGAATAATGGTGAAATCACATGTCGGATCACAACTTGGCAACGTATCAGTTCCAGAAATAGGCAGAATTTTTACTGGCTCACACAACGGGCACATTGGAGTAGGTGTTGGTGTTATTGTTGTTGATATCACAGGAGTAGGTGTGGGAGAACTACTTGGAGCTCCTGTTATAGTGGGTGATGGAGTAAGCGTGAGCGGAATAACATCTGGTACACAGCATACTCCCTGACCAATTTTTTGTATATCACCGAGGTCACCTGTTTGCGAGCCATCATCGACCGTTCCTTTTTGTGTATATCCAGGAGGACACGATTGACTTGGATATACAATTCCTCCCAGAGCTAAACATTGTTGTGGAAGTATATCTGCGGCACCCACATCTCTTTGTTGTCTAACTTGTATATACGAATACGTGACAAGTCCTGTAAGAGCTAGAAATACAATTCCGATAATGGCAAAAATTTTATTATTCAACATAAACGCCAAGTTCTACGACATCAAATCCATTTCGATGTATTGATGTAACTTTTGGAGCTTCTACATAGTTTTTTGTATCCATAAAAGAAATATACAGATGTTTTCTCGATATATTCTGGGGCTTTGGATTGATCTCAAAGGGAAGTTTTTCACCCAATTGTTTCTCAGGAATAAGTCCGATAAACATATACGGTTTTTGATTTTTACCAGCAAGACTCCCTCTTACATCTTGTATTAAGTCAGTCAACTCATTATCTTGTAATCCAAGCTTCGGGGCAAGATTGTATTGAAGATAAGAAAAGACATTTTCAGAAGGAATAATCCATCCTTGTTGTGGTTTGTCAAATTTCACAGAGCTATATTCGTAATGATATTTATCTCTCTCAATCCCATCAAATAATAATTTTCCCGATGGATATGCGTTAAATACAAGATTTTTGTTAAGAATGGGTTCACCATAAACCACATACGGATGCAAGAAGGATAATGTTATACGTAATGGTTGTTCAGGATAAAAATACAAGAGTGGTGATACAGGCGATAAGAATTTACATCGAGCATCTAAAACAAATTGATTAGCATCCCGACCTATTGGATTATCTCCATATGTTGCTCTTCGAGCTCCAATAAGCATTCTCGTGGGCACCTCAGCAAGTTCTTGTGTAGTGTTTGCTAGTTGTTCGAGTGTCCAGCCGTTATATTCTTCCACTGCCTGCTGGATATTCCAATGTATTCCAAAACTATTCATGATTCTATTATCAAGCATGTCGTACCCAACTTCAGGAAATATATGATTTAGATCAATCATTTCCACTTGATAACGAGGATGATCGATATATCTAAGAAGTGAAGGATCTTGCTGAATTCTTTGTGCCGCGCGAATTGCTACTTCTAACTCTACCTGTATTTGTAGAGAATCAAATTGCCTTCCATAAAGCACTTCACCCCCGGCCAATGGTGTTCCTGGTCGCGCATTTGTGCTTCGTGAAATTCTTACAGCAATAGGACCATCAGGAAGAGAAACAGGGAAATAAGCAATAACACCTATGCCTGGTATATCATACCTCCACCCAAAAGGATTAATCGGACTATTAAGATCAGGAGCATCAATAGCAAATTCATTTGCAAGTTCTACAATATCATATTCATCCTCTTCATTTAGTCGATATAAAACACAAGGTCCTGGAAGATCTGGTACAGGGGTTGATGAAGGTTCCTGAGGAGGTGTTATATATGGAGTTGCTGTAGGGACTGTTACCGTAGGCACTGTTGTAGTAGGTGTGATGCATCTTTTTAACGTAAAAGTACACTGAACAGAATCTTCGCCTTCTCCACAAGGATAGATAATTTCAGTAAAACATTTTTGGGAATCCGATTGTGCATAGACTTGCTTAACTGAGAATTTCCCAAAATACGATATAACCTTTTCCAATAATGATGTTTGAGATAATTTACTAATATCATTTATAGCTGGTACAGTTTGCGCAAATTTTGTTCGCACCCCTGTTTCTGTTTCAGCAACACCGCGAACAATATATGAAGGATATAAATATTTTTGAGTAACATCCCCGTGTTTTTCTGTAAACACTAAAGAAACGTCAGTAATTTCTGCAACTTTTGCTTTAAGTTCATGATTCGGGAATGTTTTTTCAAGACTTATAAATCCCTCTCCTGAAGGAAGGGCGATATTGAAGTATGAGCCGTCATGTTTAATTTCATCGATAACTTTATTTGGATCAAGGAGTGTTAGTCCTGCATCAGCGAGCGTTCTTTCTTCAGTTATAAGCCGGATGTTTGAATCAATAGAAACGACATAACCTTCCTGTGAAACAGCGACGGTCATGGTGTTAAAATCATCATTTCTCTTTTTCCCCGGAACATCTGAAGCAAATGTAATTGTTGTATCATCTGGGCTAAATTCATCAAATCCCGTGAGACTCAGTTGACTTACGCTCTTGGAAGTAGGCAGGTTTATAACACCCACCGGATTAATAATAGCGAGTCCTACTTTATCCCAGTCACGATGGAATTCATAATACGTGATATTAGAATTAGTGCTCCTTGTGTAATATGCAGTTGCTGTTATGGTATCGTCAATAACCCCTAGTGAATTTTTTAGATACTGCGTAAGTTGTGGTCGAATATCAGGTTGATCTTGTGTTGTTTGAAACGGGAGTTTTGTGAGAAGTGAATAAAACGAAAATGCTCCCGTTGTTGTGTTAAATGTTAACGTGCCATGTTTGGAATTGAGAGAAACGAAATTTTTATCACTGAGGTATTCTGTTGACACATTAGGTCCAAGGAGTTTTGTAGCGAGTTGATTTATCTCTGCATGAGTGAATCGGGTTTTCAATGCATAAATACGAGGGTTCTGAGGAATAGAAGGAAGTTGGGCACCAAGCTCATATGAATCAATAATAAAAGAAAGTGTATTCTCAGATGAAGCTGTTTCAGGAGGAACGAGATCCTCAAAATATTGAGCTATTTTTTTATTTCTAAGAGCTTCTTGGATCCTGGTTGAAGAAGGGTGTCCTTGTTGTGTTGAAGAACTTTGATAAAAATATACAACAGCAAGCAATAGAGAAATACCTAAAATTACTGAAGCGATAACAAATTTTCTTTTACTCATTGGATACTATTAGAGTAGCATGAGCTGAAGAAGAAAACAAGACGATACGTAATACCTAATACTTACTACCTCTCGTGCTGTATACTATTGGCTCAACGCACAGGCGTCTGAAATATATGAGTTTCAATGAGCGCGTAGGGCCTTCGCTTGTTAGGCAAATGGTTCTTCTTGGACAAGAAGGGGCGAGAATAGTACCACAACATATCCGTACTCCAGAACCTACTCGATATGCCGGTTCTGCGCGTGATATCTGTAGAGCAATTGTTGAGAAGCGTTGGAATGGAGTTTATTTTGAAGCTGGAGAATCACCAATAAATCAATTCTGGATTCGCGATTTTGGATTTGTTCTTGCAGATTTAATGCGCGCCGGATATGAGGAGCAAGCTCGACAATCACTTCAATGGGCAATGCAACAGTACGCTTTATACGGTCGTGTCTCTACGACTATTGCACCAAATAGCTTACCATTCAATGTGTATTCATATGCGGCTGATTCAATGGTATGGTTATTACAATCAATCAAAACCCTCCAAGCGCAAGAAATACTAGATAGTTACGGCGATTTTCTTCAGGCACAGGTTGATGCATATGTAGCAAAAGTCTACGATCCGAAAACTAATGGTGTTCGCCGAGATCGTCATTTTCCCACAATCAAAGACATGATTACTCGTCGAGCAACCTCATCATCAAATGCTTTTCTTCTTAAATTTCAAGAACTTCTTGATAACGATTTTGCTGATTCCATTGAAAACCCACTTTGTGGTATTGACTTACGGTCGACGTTTTTGGAACGTTTTTGGAATGGAAAGCACTTTATTGATAATGATTCAGGAAAACGACCGCAACTTTCTGGAGATACAGCAATAATACCGTTTATGCTCGGTATCGTTTCAGATGATAAAATGCTTGCCTCGACCATCGATACTATTCGAGATGCAGGATTTGATCATCCTTTTGCATTACGGTACCATGTTGCTGAGGATCACGATGATCGAGATTTGGAATTAATTGCTCAAGCAGTTGCGCCTAATTTTCAAGGAACAACAGTTTGGTCAATGCTTGGTCCCCGTTATATCCAATTGGCCGCGCGCGTTGATCCTGCATATGCAAAAGCTCAGCTACAAGAATATGAACAGTGGATTTTAAGAGAGGGGACATATGTTGAAGTATTTGAACCTGATGGACGTCAACCTTATCGTGGAAGACCCTTTTATCATGGGGCACATACTGGCATGATCTGGGCTGCTGAGATGTTAGAGCTGTTATAATACTTTTATGTCAAAATTCTATCTCACCACTGCTATACCATATGTTAATGCAAAGCCTCATATCGGTCATGCACTAGAATTTGTACAATGTGATGTCATTGCTCGATATCACCGTCTTATCGGTGACGAGACGCGCCTTCTTTCTGGGGCTGATGAAAACGCGCTGAAGAATGTTCAAGCCGCTGAGAAAGCAGGAAAACCTATTCAGGAATTTGTTGATGAGAATTCCCAGGCTTTTATTGATTTATCAAAAGCTTACCATGTCCAGATCGATGTGTTCCAGCGTGGCAGCGATAAAGAAAAACACTATCCCGCTAGTCAGAAATTATGGGAACTATGTAATAACAACGGTGATATTTATCAAAAAGAATACGAAGGGCTTTATTGTGTAGGATGCGAAATGTTTTACGCAGAAGACGAATTAGATGAACAAGGCGAATGCTTTCATCATCCTGGAAAAAAACTTGAAAAAGTATCTGAAAAGAATTATTTTTTCAAACTCTCAAAATACCAAGAGCAGATTCTTGATTTAATTACAAAAGACACCCTCAAAATTATTCCTAGGGAAAGAAAAAACGAGATTCTGGGATTTCTCAAAGAACCTTTGCAAGACATTAGTATTTCAAGAACAAATGAACGTGCGAAAAATTGGGGCGTTCCAGTGCCCGGTGACGATACACAAAAAATGTATGTGTGGTTTGATGCCCTCAATATTTATCAATCAGGTGTGGGATTTGGTTGGGATGATGAGCAATATAAAACATGGTGGCCAGCTGATGCACAGGTAATTGGTAAAGATATCATACGCTTTCATGCAGTATACTGGCCGGCATTCTTGCTGTCCGCAGGCCTTCAACCACCACGACAATTATATGTACATGGTTTTATTACTTCGCAGGGTCAAAAAATGAGCAAAACAGTAGGGAATGTTATTGATCCAATTACTTTTTTGGAGAAGTACGGCGTTGATGCTGTACGATATTATCTTCTTCGTGAAGTTCCTTCGGGGAAAGATGGAGACGTATCAGACGATCGTTTTAAAGAAGTATATAATGCAGATTTAGCTAATGGGTTGGGGAATTTGATTTCAAGAGTTGCGAAGCTTGCTCATAAGCATGACTTAATGATTCCTGTAAGAAATAGGCCTAATCAGTTAATGGAGGATGTCGGAGCTCTCGTTAGGGATTTTAAATTTGATAAAGCATTAGAGGTAATCTGGATGTCTATAGCGAATCTAGATAAGTATATAAATCGTAAAGAACCATGGAGACAAACAAAGCAAGAGTCTCTTAAAACATTACAGGAAATAATTATTGGTATAGAAGGACTAGCTTCCTTGGTAGATATTGGCGAGGCGCTCCAGCCATTTTTGCCTCAAACTGCGGAAAAAATGCTCAAGCAGTTTGGGGGAGAAAAAGTTACTATTCAACAACCTTATTTCAAAAGATTATAATTTCAAAAGATCATGAAAGGCTCGAATCATTCTTCAAAGTGTGTCAAATGATGTGTGAGCCTCATCACACCTGTCAGGTGTGAGGTACGAAACTATTCGCTTCTTTCGAAGTAGAATTTCAAAATTTCTTTTGCGATTGGTGCAGCAATATTTGATCCTTCACCTGATTCTTCAACCATGACAGTGAGTGCAATCTCTGGTTTATCAAATGGCGCGAAAATAGTAAACCACGCGTGGGGAAGATCTGCGCCCGGAGCTTCTGCGGTGCCTGTTTTACAACCGACGTGAATTCGCTTTAAATCGGCTGACGATGTTGCTCCATCATCGCTTACACCAAAATTGAAAAATGGCCAACCAGTTCCACCAGATTCACAGGCTTGTTTCATTCCTTCACGAATAGTAGAAAGCGTTTTTTTTGAGAGGTTGAGCGATGTACATTTAGGTTGGGAATCTTCAAGAAGTTCTTGATTGTGTTTTGCAGTTAATTTTAAGAGTTGGGGTTTACATAGATTACCACCGTTTGCAAAAACAGATGTTGCGAGATTCATTTGGAGCGGTGTTGTTAATAAATACCCTTGTCCGATCGATAAGTTATAGGTATCACCCAAGAACCATCTATCGCCGATAATTTCTCGCTTCCAGAAGTCTGATGGAACAACACCTGTTTTTTCATCAAATTCGATTCCAGTATGTTTTCCTAGCCCAAAACGTTCTGCCCACACTTTGATTTTTTCTGCAGTTAATTTTTCCCCAGCTTTATAAAAGTATGTATCTGTTGAGCGTTTAAGTGCTCTAACCATATCTACTGCACCCTCGACACGGCCGTATTGACGATAATACCAATTATTGAATTTTATTGGCCCTGCTTCTATAAATCCAACATCAACATATATGTCGGAAGGATCTAGAACAGATTCTTCTAGAGCCCCAGCTGCAACTATTGGTTTAAAAATTGAACCTGGTGGATATGTGCCTTGTAACACTCTATTGAAAAGCGGTTTGCGTTTATCTTTGAAATATTGTTGTGTTAATTCTTTATTTCCCTCTTCAAAAGCCACAGGATCAAAGGTAGGATAAGAAAGCATCATAAGCACCTCTCCGGTATCAGGTTGTGTCGCGATAATGGCGATATTTTTATCTCTCAAATCCACTTCAACGGACGTTGTAATCTGATTCTGTTCAATAATCTCTAGCGCTTTGTTCTGTAGCTCTACATCAATACTTAACTTGATCGGTTTTCCTGAAATAGGAGGAATCATTGAGAGTGTCTTTGTATACTTACCTACTGCGTCAACTTCCACAAGTTTTTTCCCTTTTTCAGCACGTAGATGACACTCATATAATGCTTCTACTCCTTTGACGCCAACTTTATCATTGAGCCGCAAAGGCTCTTTGCAAAGATCATTTTTGATATCTTTTTCTGAGGCGATTGATCGATAACCAATAACATGCGCGAGCGCTGATTGATCGTTATACATACGTTTGAACGTTTCAACCCCGTTTTTTTCCTGTGTGTCAGATTTCGAGTATGCGAGAACATAACCCTTTCGATCGTAGATTGTACCCCTATTGCCCTCGCTATACACTTCACGTATTCTATTATTTTCAGCAGCAAAACGATAATATGCACCTTTTACGATAGTAAGCTGGAAAAGACGTACAAAAAGAATCGATATCAGTAGAATTAACAAAAGCGGAATCATATAGATCCTTGATCCTTCTTGGGGAACTGTGTCTTTTTTAAATGAAATGTTGCCCGAAATAGTATGAAAAGGTGGAAGTCGTGATTTCATCACGAGTATAATTATAGCGCAACGAAACGTAACGAGAGGCACGGATAACGTAGAAATAACATGGGAGATAACGTAGAAAGATTAAAAAAACATTAACTTTTTAAAATTTAGCCTCAAATCCCACCTCGGGAGTGGGAATGTCAGCGATACTCAATACTCAATGTATAATATGTAATATGAGAAAATATATTGCTTTACTGTTTTTGATGGCTTGTACCCTTTTTTTAACACCACATGTATTGGCTCAAGGACGACCACGGAATATTTACGGCGCTCATCTTATCTCTCCGACGCATGATGAAATTCGTCAGGCATGTAGAACAGTAAATGCAAATAGTGGAGAGTGGGGAAGTCTTGTACGTGTTATTCGAGAAGGAGAGATGAAACCAGAGGATTTGCAAGCTGAATACAATATTGCATTTGAAGAGAAGTGTCTTTATATCATCCGTTTTGCCACGAATATCGATGATGGTGGGAATTGGCAATTACCAACTGAGAGCACAACCGAATACATCGTAAATGTTATCAAAAACACACGTGCTCCATCGCATGGGTATTACCAACTTGGAAACGAACTTAATAGGGGTGATGAACTCGCTGGAGATTGCTTAGGTAATATTCCAGCATATGCACAGTGGTTTGAGATAACGAAACAAAAAATTCTTGAGGTCGATAAAGATGCAGAAGTTATGGTAGCTCCAGTTGATAAAGCCTCACCGCATAGACCTCCAACTTTTTGCGATGCTAAGATTTTTTATCGAGAGCTTTTGAATGCCCAGCCAACAATTTTTAACAATGTCTCAACGCTTGCTACTCATACGTATTTTAATGGCCATAATATGTTTGGCGGTCCTCTTATCTCTAGTTATATTGCTGAAAAGAAATATTTATTTCAAATTGGTGTCGATCATGCACTTGGCATGAATGTTATAGTTACTGAGACAGGTGGGGATACTGGAGAAGAAACACTTGCAAATATACAAAAAGCGATATCAGCTTGGGAAAAGGACGAAAAGTTATTATCGTTCAATATTTTTACATATAATGCCTGTGATGGAAATTTTGCGTCTTTCTCCATGGTTAATTGTTCAGATAAAAGTCGGACACCATTAGGAGAATTTATATATTCTTCTCAAAAGATTGTCGGTGAGCCAGAATTTACTTTTGGAGCAACAACAACAGGCACATTTGTTCGCGATCTTGCTGAAAACCTCGATTTTTCCACAGAGATTTCTCTCATAAACAAAAGCACCGATGCAATCCGCCGAGGTGAATATGAGCTTGTATTGCTTGGACCGTCATTTGAGTATTCTTTTTCAGATTTCCACATTGTTTTGCCAGGAAAAGAGCTTAAGACAACTTTTACCATGAATCCGGGGAGAACGGTGGGTTGTCCTACATTAAGGTTTGGATTAGCTCGAAAAGGTCGAGTTGTTCTCGAGCTTGCTGAATGGACACCGTGTATTCACCAAGCCCCAATTCTTGAGTTTCCAGATTTACGCTATCCTACTGGCCAAGTCGAATTAGCCAACGCCGAGGTTCAGTGTTTTGATAAAAACGAACAAATCGTAGCGCGCGAAAACGGCCAGATTAAAGCTGGAAGATTAGTAATTGAGCATGTGGAAGGCGTAAACTTCGTTGACGAGTATCGGTGTGTATTAATAGCAGAAGGTAGTTTGCCACAACAATGGTTTATGCATTTTGCTCCGGGAGAAAACATTGAGGAAGCGAATACCCTGTGGCCAATTGATAAAAATCAGGATGGGCAGTTTAGCTTAACTGATATTCTTAACTTGTATAGTCAATGATTGTTTTAGACAACTTCTCGAGTTGTTGTTTTGGATTGTGCTTAAAATAACTTCCTGGACAGATGGCGTCTGGCCAATATTTCTTACTAAGAATGATAGGTAGCGTTTTATCGTTCATTGCACCATCAAGAATAATTTCTCCTTTAAAACCTTTTTCGCGTAAAATAGTGATTTTATCTAGAACCTCAGGAACAAAAGGGGAGCCTTGTTGTCCAGGATGGACTGTCATAAGTTGGACAGTAGTGTGTTGTTGTATGATCGGCCAGTGGGACTCAATTGAGGTATCAGGGTTGAGCGCAAGGCCGAGTTCGAACGAACTGTGATTTGTAGATTGCGGATTGTGAGTTATTTGCGAGTTGGAGCTTATAGCTTGTATCTTTTGAAGCGCTTCCACATGTATCAATACCAGTTGAATACGCACGCGCTCTTTAAGCTTCTCCAGTTTCTTAAGCTCGTTTTCATAATCTTTGACCATAAGATGAAATTCAAATGTTTTGTTTTCGGTTTTGAAGTCTGAATTTTGAATACTTTTTATTATTTCCTCTATCTGCACGGTTTTACTTTGTACAAACTTTCCATCTGCGATATCGATCTGGAAATGATTAAAGACGGGAAAAAGTGTTTGAAGATAGGTAAAAAGGTCGTCAACTGTCGGTTCAAGGATAGATGGGTAGATAAGCATCGTTGTTAAAAATAAATTATAACTGATTATAAATCATTCCAACTGGTATATACTTTGTAGCCCATAGTTTTGACATTCTTCGCCTCAAGTAATATAATTGTTTCACTCTTTGAATCATTATTTCCTTTTCGCATGGGAATAATTGATTCATAGGATTTTTTAAAAAGCACCTTAACACATTGTGGAATCGTAAGATAGATTTATATAGAGTCACGGAAATAGAGGATGAATTCTGCCTCAAATCCCACCTCGGGAGTGGGATTCGAGTCTAATTTCGGGAGTTTTAATAAACTTTTCATCTTTTGTTCCCGTGGTTCTATATGTGTTCGTACATCGAGATAGAGAGGCGGAGGTTTGTACTAAAGCCTACAATCTATCAATCAAGAGAAAAACAGCAGCATACCATCTGCGATGGAATGCTGTGGAAAATACAGATGTTTGGAACATGCTCTTCAGAATAGACTGAAGTTTCACCAACACGAAGATCCATCATACGACACGACCAAAAGACTGTGCCAGAGTATCGCCGTAGACATAAGAGTCAGCATCGCGAAAACGCGAAAGGAGCAGGTCATGCATTGTCCAATCCACGGTGAGCGTAGGAGTGACCAAGAACGCGAACAGGGTGTTTGTCTTCAGCGGATCCCCGCCCTGGTATGCGCTAAGTGTTATGCGCATGTCAATGACGGAGATCTCGTCGTAGACACACTCATCCATGCGGACTGCGGAGGCCACTGCGAGCGCAGAGCCGTATTCTGCGATCACGACTTGGTCTCTTAAAGGAGACTAACCAACCAAAGAAAGGACTTCGTATTCATGCCAAGACCAGGGAGGAAACAAAAGGGCCGGAGCAGACAAGGCCCCTTCATAATACGGTGTCCAGATTGCCAAAAGGTATGGCGGCACCACTTCAAGGTTTGTCCGGAGTGCGGAAGCTACGACATGATTTGGATTACAACAGGTAGGCGTGTGATGCCTGAGGATCCAAGTCAACCCTTCGGTTCGGCGATCTAAAGGAGGTCGACGAAATGAAGTGTGGACCGACCGGATGATGGCGATCGTTGCGCCAAAGTGGTGGCAGACTTCGTCTGCAACAGATGCCACCAGTCAGTGCCCCCAAGTGGTGTGGATTGGAACACCATGACACACTACGGCTGCGGAGGGAGCCTCAAGAAGCTGGAAGTACACTGCGGCAGCCGGCTGTCCTAGCGCGATATCGCGATTCCACAACAATTCGGCACGAGCCGATACATAAGGTGCTTGTCTCGGGCAAGTGGCTATACCGCTTCGCGGAAACCGTCTTCACGACGTAAAAGCTCCTTGCCCGGACAACACCATATCAAAGCTGCAACAGGTTACGAATCTAAACAACCTTGGGTAATTCTACGTGGAGATGACTTCTACAGAATATCCTATAAATAGACCTGATTCAATAACTCCTGGTATCTTCTTTATGTCTACCTCTGTTTGATCTCCGATATTTTCAAATCTTACATCAAGAATAAAATTTCCACCTTCAGTTATCACTGGGCCATCTTTTGACTTTGCAAGTCTAAGCACTATTTCTTTTGCTCCTATCTTCATAAGTCTCTCTTCGACAACATTAATAGCCATAGGATAGATTTCAATAGGAACAGGAAATTTTATTCCAAGCTTTTCAACAAGCTTTGTGTCATCAACAAGAATGAATGTTTTTGGAGCGCTCACAATCATAATTTTTTCAATAAACATTGCACCCCCGCGACCTTTGATTAGGTTATTGTTTGGATCTACTTCATCCGCACCATCAAAAGACCAATCTGGTCGGTCATGCAAAAGAGTTGTTGTCGGAATATTGAGTGCTGAGCATGTTATTAACATCTCATATGAAGTTGTGATTGCAGTTATCGAAAGATTTTCTTTTTGGACCCGTTCTCCTATAGCTTGGAGTGCTAGGAAAGAGGTTGATCCTGAGCCTATTCCAATAATATCTCCGTTTTTTACCTGTGCTGCAATTTTTTGAGCCACTACTTGTTTTTTTTCTTTATTTGAGATATCACCTGACCATCGAACCTGATTTGTTATATTACTTTTCCATTTCATATTATTGTAATTCTAACTCATTCTATCAGAATTCTAAACCATTAGAAAACATAATTGACATTCTTTACAGAGTTCTTTTATACTAAATCTAGTATGGCTACCAACAACCCCTGGCAGATAGAAAATCTTATACGAAAAGCTCTACAACGAACCAAAGATCGCTTCCTAAGTTTCCTTATCGCAGCAATAATCCAATATATTATTATTTTCGTTGGTATAGCCGTCGTTTTCCTCATTGTCGGGCTTTTTGCAGCAGTTCTTTTTACTCTTAAAACAACAATATCGACCATTATTATTGCGTTTCTTGCAATTATTGGGATTATATACGGGGCTCTCGTCATCATTTATCTTGTTTCTTGGTCCCAACTCACGCTAACAACCATAATAATTCAAAAAGAAAATATTGGTGTTATTGATACGTATAAAAAAACACGTCCTCGAGTATGGGGATTTGTGTGGTTTAATATTGCTTTGAATCTTTTCCTTCTGGGACTTGTGCCATTTGGCATTATGAGTCTTGGATTAATATTCTTTCTCTGGGTTTTCTGGAATGCTTTTTCAGTCATTGTTTTCATTGAGAAACAAAAGATTGGACTTGATAATCTATGGATAAGTAGGTCACTTATTAATCAGAGATTTTGGGGAATTGCTGGTCGGTTGGTTCTCATATATGCGTTGTTTTATATAATTGTTATTTCTCTTGCTTCAGTCGACAGCGCTGTTCTCAATGCAATTAATTTTGTACTGTCCATTTTCTTTGGTCCATTTCTCATAAGCTATATGTATGAAATATATTCCTTGTTGAAAATACCAAAGGTTATAGAGAGACCTAAAGGATGGATAATACTTTCGATTATTGGTTATTTCCTCGCTGTTGTCATGTTTATTATTGGTTTTAGTCTTTTACCACAAATTATGAATACATTTATCAAAAAAGCTCCATATATCCCTCCAAAAGTGGTAGATTATCCTGCAACGTAGATTACGATCAGTTATAATCAATTAGTTAAAATCGGAACCTATTGCAACCTGTTGTAACTTATTACAACTTATTCCAACCTATTTTAACCATGTTTGATACCCACGCGCACCTCAATTTTAAACGCTTTGCAAAAACCCTTGATGATGTGTTGAGGCTATCACACCTGTCAGGCGTGAAGTACATTGTGGTTCCGGGGACAGACGAGGAATCATCACAGAAAGCTGTGGAAATTGCTTCACGCGATGAGTCAGTTTTTGCGGCGGTGGGAATACATCCGCATCATGTGTTTTTAGCTCATACTGAATTTACTTCACGACTACAATTTATTGAAAATTTTCTCCAGGAAAAGAAGGTTTTAGCGGTTGGTGAGATTGGACTTGATAAACATGTATATGAAGATACTAAATATCAAAACTACCACATTGACGAAATGTTTTTCAATCTTCAGAAAGAATTTTTAATTAAACAATTACAACTTGCAAAGAATTACAAAAAATCTGTTATTCTACATAATAGAGAAGCAAAAAATGATCTTCTGGGGCTTCTCAATGAGCATTGGGAGGAATATTTCAGAGGAAGAATAGTCTTTCATTGCTGTGAACCAGAGGAAGAATTATTAGGTTTTGCTAAAAACCATGATATTTTTATTGGTGTTGATGGAGATATAACGTATGATTCACCTCCAGGACGGAAAAAACAGGAATTTATTATGCGGGTCCCTCAAGAACATCTTGTCTTAGAAACAGACTCGCCATTTCTTCTACCAGAACCTTTACGATCCCAAAAACAATACCCAAATACACCTGTGAATCTTCCGATTATCGCTGAATTTGTAGCGAAGTTACGAGGAGAGAGCATCGAAGATTTAGTAAAAATAACGACAGAAAATGCACTGAGACTTTTTAATATTCATTAATATTTGCCTCAAATCCCACTCCCGAGGTGGGATTTGAGGCAGGGTTGAGGCTAATGAAACAAGTAGTGTGATATAATAGTCCACAATGGGTCGTGCTGAATTAGTAGACACTATAGATGTCCCGCCTGGTTTGGAAGCTACACCTTCTCTTTTCGTCTTAAGACCCGATTCCGCTGAGCCAGGAGATGCATATGTTAATGTTCCAATAGTAGTTCCTTATGGACCCCAGACCATTATCGCGAACTCCGAATTTACAGGTGAAGAGCGTCAATTGCGCGTAACTGATCGATATATTGGAGCCTTGTTTACCGGAGTTGCAACGGCTCTTACAGATCAGGGCGTTGACCCATGGATTACTGCAAGACGTGTTTCTGAGATGACACAAGGTGCGCAAACAAATTTTGAAGTTAGACATGCTTTAGATAAGCTAACTGCACTTGGCGTTGTTAAAAAGAGAACTGGAACATATTCATCAGGCTATCGCCCGACGGTACCCATACCAACACTCCAAGAACTCCTTGTTTCAAGAACAAATATAAGAAAGGTTCCACCTCCTCAGCCCGATTTATGGCAAGATAAAATCCATGAGTATCATCGTGATCTTGTTGCATCGATATTACGATACATTCAAAGTCACCAAGTCTTTTTACCACATCACGATATGGCCGATCTTGATATAGAAGTTCCCTTTAGAGAAGAGTATGTAAGAGAAATACTGCATAAAATAGCGACGCATGGAGAAGAACCGCTTCTTGGAATTGTGCGTCAAAAGACAGCATTTGGATACGGGATTAGAAATGGAATTGCTGCAGAAAGAATATTAAGAGGTCAGACTACCGAATACACAATCCACCCAGTTCTTTTGGCACGAACTGTTCGAACCACTCCAGAAACAGAGGTCGCATCTGAATCTCGTGTGATTAATCCGTATAGTGGGACAATCCAATTTGAACAAGTGGATGGAACTGAAAAATCAATCTCTCCGTCGATGGTTGCACGCCTAACCCTTCTGGCTGCGCGAACTGATGAAAAAGAGCGGAGAAACATTGTTCGAGCTGTTTCACTTCGTGACATGTATCAAGGAACTGGTTTTTCAAAAGAACAAATTATCAGAGCAATGGATTTAGCTAAGCAAATTGGCATAGTCCATGAAGATACTCGAGGTGGTTATAGGCTCATGATTCCAACAAAAGATTTCTATGATATGCTAACTGGGGAAGCTGATATGACCATACCTTATCCCGATAATACAGTTGCAGCGGATGTTGGTTATCCCCAGTATCAACTAGAAATTTTAACCGTGGTAAATGAATATCTAAGTCGATATGGACAATTCGTTTTTAGAGATCATGGTAGGGCTGCAGCTCAAAGATTAGGTTTAGAATTAGAAACATTACGAGAGACTCTTAATAAGAGACTTACCCAAGGAGATAGTCCTTTACTCATGCGTATAACGGATGGTATTTATGTCACAACACCATTAGGTGAGTCTTCGATACAAAGCGTTGTTACTGCTTATAACACATATCAATCCGTTGAAGTAATTGTGCCAGAACCAACTCAAAAAACTAAGCGGGTGGAATTTGCAGAGCCACCGCCTGATATACTCGCTGAACATATTCGACTCAGCTTGCTTCAACATACACACAATCCAGCAGTACGCGAAAAATTAGAAGATCCAGCTCTATTCTTAGCAATGCTCCAAGATCTGGAGCCAGAACAACGAACATTATTGTGGAATAGATTATGGCGAGGTTTACGATCTGATCAAATAGCTCGGGTAATGGGAACATCTTACGGAGCAGCAAAAGCACGTCAGCATCGGGCCATTGCCCATCTTGAGAGGTATTTAGGAAAAGGTTCTATGCAATTAGATAAATTTGAAAAACCAAGAGAAGTTAAGAAAAGAAGGAACAGGAGGAGACCAAGATCCATTAGAGAATTCCGCGGTCAAAATAGGGGAAATATTGAAATATTGAGAGGCGAATTAGCGACTCGGAATGTTCGCGAATTAGGTACTTTTGCGCAAGATGATCCAACTAGATTCACCAGATTTCTAGAAAGCCTTAATGCACACCAACAAAGGTATCTCTATTATCGATATGTACAAGGGAAGTCAGTTCAAGAACTTGGAAGAGTCTTTCAATGGGAGAATCCCTATCCTGCAGACTTCCAACAAATAAAGAGAATCAAAGATGCATTGCGAGTGTTTCTCGGTGGGATGGAAACAGGAACATCTGATGCAGGACAAGAGCATGTCGTTTTTGATGCTTCTACACACCAACCTTAAAATCTACAACATCTCCATCCTGCATTTCGTAGTCTCGTCCACACATTTTTGCCAGACCTTTTTCGCGTGCATGGATCCAGCCGCCAACTTCAACAAACTGCTGATAGGGAACTATCTCTGCTTTTATAAAATGCTGTATAAAATCTGTATGAATTACACCAGCTGCATTTTGAGCAGTGGTCCCTTTCTTGATCGGCCATGCACGAACTTCTTTTTTCCCCGCTGTTAAGAATGAAATAAGACCAAGAAGGTCATATGCTGCATTGATAAGTCTATTAAGACCAGGTTCTTCAAGGTTGTATTGCTGTAAATATTCTTTTTGCTCATCAGGGGAGAGGACAACAATATCTGATTCGAGTTTGGCACAGAGAGTGAGAATCGGTTGAAATTCGTTGAAATGAGTTGAAATAAGTTTTTTAATCTCAGGTAAATTAATCAGTTGTTTCTCAGAGAGATTAAGTACATACAGAACGGGTTTAATGGTAAGCAAATTAAGTTTTTTCACAGACTCTTTTTGTATGTCGGAAAGCTGCACCTCTTTTGCTGCAATATTTTTGTTCAGTTTTTCTTTGAGGATTTCAACAGCATCATAATAGATATCATCTTCTTTTGATAATTTTTTATTAGGTTTCTCTTGACGTGAAAGTGTTTCGAGATCTTTGAGAATAAGTTCTGTTTCAATTGTTTCAATATCATCTTTCGGATCTAATTTTTGAGAAACATGTGTTACATTTTCATCTTCGAAGAGTCTTACTACATGAATAATCGCATCGACTTCACGTATATGGCTCAGAAATTGATTACCAAGTCCTTCGCCTTTGGAAGCCCCGCGGACAAGTCCTGCGATATCACAAAACTCAACAGCAGACGGTACTATTTTTTCAGTTTCAACAATCTTTGCAAGTTTTGGAAGCCGTTCATCAGGCACTTCTACAACACCAATATTTGGGTCGATGGTACAAAAAGGATAATTGGCAGCATCAGCCACTTGCTTTTTCAAAAGTGCGTTAAAAAGCGTGGACTTCCCAACGTTAGGAAGACCAACGATCCCAGCAGTAAGCATAGTGAGAAATTATAGCATGTAATAGGAAGTTAATGCCCCAAGTACAGAGGTTGGAGTACAAACCAACATCGAAGGTTGAAGTGAGGCCCAACATCTCCTACATATTTTAGGTACAAAAATTAAAAAATTAAATTAAAATACCCAAGGTTGTGAACCTAAACAATCTTAGAGGTTGAAACTATAAGAAGGATAAATGATAATCATTGTATGGATAAGCTTTCTGTTTTGACAAAACGTATAGAAATAGATTTTCTTAAAACAGTTGCAGAAGCACTTAAAAAAGGAACTATCACTTTACCGATTTCTAAGCAAGCGGGAAAAGAATTTTTAACGCTTTTACCTTTTACCTCCGACGATGACATGCATGAAAAAATAAAAAAGTATATTGATAAGTTTCCGCAATTGGAAAAAATATATCCCATGTTGCTTACCTATATTGATGAAGAAAAAACAGACGAAATTTTGGATAAATTACGATTATACATTCATAATAACGAATAAATTTACTCATGGTTGAGCCGATTACTGACACATTATTGGCAGTAGCAGAAGCAGCAGGATCAGTTGGGGCTGCTGCACCAGTAGTCGCTGAAACAACTGCAGTGGTTACTGAAGGAGCTGGAGTAGCAGCAGCTGCCACAGAGACAGCAGGTCTTGCAAAAGAAGCATCACCATTCGCAGCTCAAGAAGTAATGGATCTTGCACGAGGTGCAGAAGCTTCTGTAGATCTCTTAGCTGGAGAGCATGCAATTAGAGCATTAACAGAATTTCCTGATAGTTTAGGAGGACCCGTAGAAACTGCGCCTGATGTTGTTAATGCCTTTACCGCAGAACAGGAAGGCGCCGTACATGCAATAACAGAATCAAGCTTGCAAAAATGGAATCGCGAACATCCACAACCAGATCCGAATACAAATCCAGAAGCATACAGACAATGGTGCGAGGATCAATGGAATGTCGAAACGGAATATATTGCCGATGCACGAACAGAGGTCTCCATGACACAGTGGGACCGAGAACATCCTGAGCCAAAGGCTATTAAATTCGAAGAACATAAAAGATGGCTAGAAGCCAGAGAGAAGCAAAAAAAGGAATTCCAAAAAAGGTTTAATGAGGAGGCGCGAGATACGAGGGAAGCTGAGAGAGCGTCGGTTCTTGCTGAAATAAATAGATTAAGACAACTTACTCAAGAAAGAGTCGACATTGTTGAGGGTATAAAAGCGATTCGAAGAAAATCCGACCTAGAGAAAACCGATCAAGATAAAATAGATCTTGCTCGATTTCAGGTCAGAAAATCGGAATTGGATATACAAATTGATGCAATTCAAGCAAGCTTGAGGGAAAAAGCATCGAGATCAGGACCTCTTATTGCATTATTAATTAATACAGCTCTTATGAGTGCTCTTGCAGTAGGTGCGCTTGCATATGGTGCTGCGCAGAAAGAACATTTTACTTAAATCGTACTCTCACTCCAGATATTTTTGAAAAAACTCAATCGTCCTTTGCATTGCTTGATTAAAAGAATTTCCAGTAAGGTTGTGCCCGCCTGTTGAGTATTCATATAATTCATGCGGAATTGAAGTCTGGTCAAGAATATTATTAAGATCTTTGCTGTATCCAATATTAACAACAGTATCGTTTATTGCATGATGAAGTTGAATAGCCCCTTTAATATCTGATAAGTAATTTGTTGCAGCAACTTGTTTCCAAAAGTCATTTTGTACATTAAATTCACCATACGTATCAAAAAGTTGTTGCCGTCTCCGTTGTCTTTGTGTGCTTGTGCTTGGGGGACGATAACTATTATCATTGAGTCGATACTTTTGGAAGTCCTCATATGAATATACCGCACCTGCCCATATCACCACTGCTGGTATTTCTGGTTGGGAAGCAAGACTTCGTAAAACAACATTTCCTGCCATACTATGGCCCCAAAGTCCTATCTTATCCGGATTAACAAAATCACTCTTTTGAAGCGCTGCCCTTGCATTGAGTACGTCTATGATATAGTCTGCTGAATAATACGCGCCTCCGGGTTCTCCTTCTGACTCATCATGTCCACGTAAATCAATTTTAAATACTACAAATCCATTGCGAGCTAAGTAAGTAACATGTGAAGCATAATTCTGTTGTGTCCGATATAAAGTCGGCGGAATATATCCATGAATAAATATGATTGCTGGCCAGCCCGATGAAGGCTTTTCTCCTTTTGGGATGGTAAGAAGCCCGTTTATTTTAAGTCCATCTGAATCATAACTTGTTATGTAACTCGTAAAATTTTGTGTCTCATTAATACGATCTAACTCATATAAAGAGCTCGAATAAGTTTTATTTCTTAAATAGGGGATAGTCATTTCTTGAAAAGGGAAGGGAGTTGGAGAAAGATTAAGCTTTTGTGACGAATCTGAAAGTTTTGAAATAATCGGCGAGACAACACCTGAATTTTTTAGTGAAGAAAATACCACTGAAACGATACTTGCCAGAAATATTCCTACTGCAAGAATTAAGAATGTATTTTTTTGCATTTATGTATTGTAACAATTTCCCAACGAAGGTCCAACCTGTATTAAACTTGTCTAAAATATGTCAAGAAATCAATGAGTTGGTCTTCTAAGCTAAATGGAGATGAAAAAACTTTCCTGGATCACGGATCATATTCCTGCTTCACCTATTCGTGAACTAGTTCCTTTTGCTGAAAAGGCAAAGCTTAATGGAGTGAAAATATACCATTTAAATATTGGTGAACCTGACATTGAGACGCCTGACGTTATGCTTGATGCTTTACGGTCTTGGTCTTATAAATCGGTTCCCTATGCAAATTCTCAAGGTGAAAGAGTGTTGCTACAAAGTCTCCTCAAGTATTACAAAAAGTTGGGATTCGGAAACATAGGTATAGACAATCTGCAAATTACCATGGGAGGATCTGAGGGGATTTTATGGTCGCTTATTGCAACATGCGAACCTGGAGATGAAGTTATTACCTTTGAACCATTTTATACCAACTACATAAGTTATATTATGCGGTCGAGAGCACGCCTTGTACCTATAAGAACCAGAATCGAAGATAATTTTCACGTACCACGTAAAAGCATTATCGAAAGAACAATAACAAAAAAAACCAAAGCTATTCTTCTTTGTAATCCCTCAAATCCCACAGGTACTGTTTTTGCGCAAGATGAAGTTGATATGCTCATGCAGATTGCAATAAAACACGGCTTATATGTTATTTCTGATGAAGTTTATAGGGAATTTGTTTACAATGGAACAAAACCCTATTCAGTACTTAATTATTTAGAAAAATATCCTGAAGGAGTAATTCTTGTTGATAGTTTATCCAAACGATATAGTTTGTGTGGAGCCCGTCTTGGCGTACTTCTTTCTCAAAATAAAAAGCTTATGCAGATATTTCTCCGATTTGCACAGGCACGACTATCTGCTGGTTTTATCGATCAGCATGTTGCCGCCCAACTAGATAGAGTTGATGACTCATATTTTAAGGGTGTTATCGAGGAGTATGATAAACGCCGTACAGTTTTAGTAAATGGATTACGCAAAATACCAGGGGTAGTGTGTTCGCAACCGGAAGGTGCGTTTTATGTTATTGTGAAATTACCTGTTAAGAATGCTTCACATTTTGCAAAGTGGTTGCTTACAGATTTTCATGAGCATAAGGAAACAGTTATGGTAGCACCAGCTACTGGGTTTTATGCAACCAAAGGATTAGGGAAAGACGAAGTGCGTATTGCATATGTGTTGAATGTTGGGGCTTTGGAAAGGTCTGTAGAAATATTGTCAAAAGCATTAAAGGAGTACGTTTTGCTGTCATCCTGAATTTATTTCAGGATCCCGAGATGCTGAATCAAGTCTTCGACCCCGAGGGTCTCAGACCCGATGGGTTCAGCATGACAAAAGCCGAGGTTCCGAATCGTGCCTCGTGGCAAGGCGGGCAAGTTCGGGATGACGAGGTATATGTTATAAATTTGAATTCTCTATGAGTAATAAACACATACTTTGGTATAAAGAGGTGGGCAAAGATGATGTTGAGAGGGTTGGGGGGAAAGGAGCGAATTTAGGCGAAATGTTAAATGCGAAGCTTCCTGTCCCAGATGGTTTTATAGTAACTGCGGATGCGTATTTTTATTTTCTTGAAAAACAACATCTGCAAGAGAAAATACATGAAATTCTTAAAGGTCTTGATCATGAAAACTCTAAACAGTTAGAGACAGCAGGAGAAAAACTTCGCGATCTTATTAAAAAACAGCCTATTCCAGAAGAGCTAAAAAAGGCAATCGGTAAACATTACGAAATTTTTTCAAAAAAGTATGCAAACGGACATATTCCTTTTGTTGCTGTAAGGTCATCGGCAACAGCGGAGGATCTCCCATCGGCATCTTTTGCTGGACAGCAGGAAACATATCTTAATGTGCAAGGAAAAAAGGATCTTATTGATGCAGTGAAAAAATGTTGGGCATCCTTATTTACCAATCGTGCTATTTATTACCGAGCAGAGCAGGGATTTGACCATCACAAAGTTGGTCTTGCTGCAGTTATTCAGCTTATGGTCCAGTCAGAAAAGTCCGGCGTTGCTTTTAGTAGTGATCCAGTAACCAACGATGATTCAACCATAACAATTGAGGCTATTTTTGGACTCGGTGAATATATTGTTGGTGGGCAAGTTACACCAGATCATTATGAAGTTGATAAGCATAATGTAACGATTAAGAAAAAAGAGATTAGATATCAGAATAAAGCGTTGATAAAAAAAGGTACAAGAAATGTTGAAGTAAAATTATTAAAAATTGGAAATAAGCAAAAGCTTACAGACAAAGAAATTCTTCAGATTGCAAAGCTTGTAAAAAATATTGAAAAGCATTATAAAAAACCTCAGGATGTAGAGTGGGCTATAGAAAATGGTGAGGTTTTTATCGTGCAGTCACGCCCGATAACGACCATCGGTCAAGGGGTAGGTAATGGTAAGTTGAATATCGAACATCCAGCTCTCAAACTTGAGGGATCAAAAGAAGACTTGCTTATTTCTTGCGATCCTGCTTCCCCTGGGGTTGCTACAGGAGTTCCTAAGGTTCTTAAATCTCCGAAAGAGAATTATAAAGTCAAACCTGGAGATATTTTAGTTGCAGCATATACAAGCCCTGATTACGTTCCTGCTATGAAAAAAGCAGCTGCCATAGTGACTGAAATGGGCGGAAGAACTTCGCATGCGGCAATTGTTTCCCGCGAGTTAGGCATACCGGCTGTAGTTGGAGCTGCACAAGCAACGTCATTATTAAAAAAAGAAAAAATGATTACAGTGAATGGTTCTCGCGGTGAAGTTTTTAAAGGAATTCCTTATACTCAAAAACAACGTGCCACACTCGAACAAGTAGCCTCGCGTGGTGCAAAACTTAAGACAAAAACAAAAATTTATACCAATCTGGCACAACCAGAATCAGCAGATAGAGTAGCACGAATGAATGTTGACGGAATCGGGCTTTTACGAGCAGAGTTTATTGTTGCTCATATAAATATTCATCCACGGCTTGCCATAGAGCAAGGGAAACAAAAAGAATATATTAATGCTTTAGCAAAAAAAATCACGATGTTTGCTAAACCATTTGGGAAAAGGCCTATTGTGTACCGTGCAACTGATTTTAGGACGAATGAATATCGTCACTTGAAAGGTGGGGAGAAGTATGAGTTTCATGAGGAAAATCCAATGATCGGTTATAGAGGAGCTTCGCGATACATCCGCGATACAGAAGTTTTTTCTATGGAGTTGGAGGCGCTTAAGAAAGTCCGGAAAGCAGGACATACAAATGTGTGGCTTATGATTCCATTTGTTCGTATTCCTGAAGAGATCCGGCAGATCAAAGAGGTGATCAAGGAACATGGCCTTGATAGAGATAAGAATTTTAAGCTCTGGATGATGGTTGAAGTTCCTTCATCTGCAATCATGGTAGAAGAGTTTATCAAAGAGGGCATTGATGGAATTTCCATAGGAACAAATGATTTAACCATGTTATTACTTGGTGTAGATCGGGATAACCAGGAAATTGCATATATTTATGATGAAAGAAGGTCTGTGGTTATGTGGGCTTTAAAAAGAGTTATTGAGGCTGGGAAAAAACATGGAATAACTGTTTCAATCTGTGGCCAAGCCCCATCTGATTATCCAGAACTTGCAGAAAAACTTGTGGAGTGGGGCATTACCAGCCTTTCAGTTACCCCGGATGTCGTAGATAGGACTCGAGAGATGGTGTATGAACTGGAGAAGAAACTTACATAAGAAACAAAAAATCCGCACAAGGCGGATTCTTTGACCTAAATGCACCTAGGTAAGGTTACACCCAGTCCATCATTGCTACTATATCAAATAGATAGGAACGTGTCAATATTCACGTGGACCTAGAGGGAGTTGAACCCTCGCATCCAGGTTTGATGGACCAGGTGCCTTACCCAAGTAGGCCCACGCAGGGGTACTATACTAAAAAAATATTAAGAATCTATTAAGTTGACTTTGGTTTATTGAAGATTATTTAATGGAGCATGTGTTGGATAAAGCGTAGGTCTTATTCGTGTAGGAAGCGGAGATTGAGTTTGTATTATCATTTGTGTAATCCAAAAGCCCACTATAAATGAGAGTGCAGAGAGAAAACAGATTATTATAATGCGAACAAACGAGAAACCTTTATTCATAGATTCTAAATAAAGATCAGCGATAAAATAATAGACATTAAAAGTCCTGCTTCGAGTGAATTCATAAACCAACCGATTGCCCCGCCAAGAACAAATACTCCAGCCATTTGCATAATACCAAAGTCTTTTGGGTTTGTGTTAAACATGAAGTGCCACACCATGATAATAACGACAGATACAGCTATGTAGACGGGAATGTTCATAATAATAGTATACACGAGATCTCATTCTCGACTTTTATTTTCTTAGTTTTTTATTTTTGATCTAGAGGTTAAAAAATCGTAAACTACCCAAGGTTGCGAAGCTAAACAACCTCTAAGGTTGTTTGGCCTTGTATTTTAGGCCGATAATATTTGAACGATTTTCGATTCTGGAGTATAATATAGGCCTTTGACGAAATACCAGAGAAAGCTTCTGGCTATTTTGTCGTGTACTTTAACAATCAGACTCAGGAAAGGAAAAATACATGCGACGAGTTCGCGAATTTGGGAATAATGGATTATTTGTAAAACCATTCGTCATCCCGAATCCGCCGGCTGGCGGAATTCGGGATCTAAGAAGTTATTTCCAGCTCCGCGAATATCGTCGCGAAATACTCCCTTTAGGAGGGAAAGCGTGAAGCATGTACGAGTCGTTATGGTCGCGATATTGTTCGCGGCCGCCGCCATGCTGGGAGGGGTCTACGGACCCATCCTCCTGGCCCAACAGCCCAACTCTTCGTCAGCGGCGGTTCCCGAGGCTCGTGTCACGTCGAGTCCTCAGTGGGAGATCGACTTTAACGCCGGCTTGACCGGCATCTACCAGGAGAAGAGCAACGGCCAGTTCGCCTTGATGGCGGAGGATTCACTCCAGCAGAGCGGTGACTCCGTCGTGGTCGTCGGCGTACTGTCCAAGACCATCCAGGGTGGCTGGATCTCAACGAGGTGCGACAACTCAATCTTCGGTGTGATCCGGCCTGCCGCGGAAGTCGTGACCGAGTTCGAGAAGTGGATGATCTCCGGTAAGCGACATGTGGCTTTGGAGGTCGTCATCAGCACCGAGCGGGTGTACGAGGTGAACGGCCTCGGCCAGGTAGTCGGTCTCGGAAGAACTGGCTACTGCAAGATTCCGCCGAACAAGAATCTCACACAGCGCTTGGTCAGCGGTCCGCTGGGTAGCCCGGAAGGGCCATACCCAAGAGCGTTGTACCCCTGCTTTGAGCCGATGGCGAGTCGCACGATGCCCTACGGGCTTGTTCCTCAGTCGGATGAGGTGGCGCTCCTCGATGCCCACCACCGTCACGAAGTGGAGATCCAGGGTCGATTCGACCCTGCACCCAAGGGGTTCGCGTCGCGGTTCCTCGGGGGCATCAGCGAGTTCGATCGCATTACCTTCATCACACCTCGGGACTGCAAGGATCGCCACGTGGCGTTCCTCCCGAACGTGCCTCGGCCTTTCGTCAAGGCCTGGACTCTGTTCTTCCCGCTGGTCGGTAGGAGTGAGCTGAAGGGATGGAACCCCAACACCCTGCAGTGGGAGGCGTTCCTACCTCTGGTTCACATGGCCCCGGCGCCTCAGGAGGCTACCGGCGCCTACCCCGGCCCGAGTTCAAAGCTGCCGCTAGCAGGCACGCTGAGCGCGGACGTCGTGGCTTTCGCGCCACAACAGGCGTTCAACTACCTTGAGGTGGCCGGACGTTCGGTCATCGGGACTGACGACGGAGGTGCCGTCACCGACACCCACAAGGCAAGGGATCCGATTTCCAACGGAGACGGACCACACGTGATGAACGAGAGTGGTTCGTATCGGATGACCTGGCCCGCGTGGATCAGTCCTGGGCGGGTCGACGCCCGACCGAAGGTCATGCTCATCACGAACAACAGCAATGCCCAGTACGGGTGGCTGACGCTCACTGACGAGGGCTGGCAGGTCTACATCATCTTCGGCGGTGACCGTCGCGTCCTGCGCAACGGCGCGGTTCTCGTCGGATTCAAGACCGGCAAGGTCTACGAATGGTGGGGGGCGACCGACACAGGTTACTCCTCGGCACCGGAGACCGCCAGCGGACCCTTCGGATTCGGGCGTTACGAGATGGATATGTCGAATCCGATGGCAGTAGGAGTAAGGGAAACTGCTTGGATCGAGACCAACAGTCCGGTCTACGAAGTGGAAGAGGACCGAGATCCGAACGGTCGCCGTATCCTGCACCTTGTCGAAGACGAGGGCGTCGTCCGTACGGTCGATGCCGAGACGCTCGTCGAGGTTGAAGTGCCCATCTACTTCGATCCGATCTGGAGGTGGAGAGACCAAGAGGACCGCTACCTCACCGCGCATCGTGGAAACTGGACACACTCGTCGAAGTGGGAGAAGAAGCTCGCCATCGGTTCCGGCCGAAACGGTTTCAATCTCGCTGATCTCGAGACACGCCAGTCGAGATTCATCCCTGTCGAGGGCACGAAGCGCGTGTACGGCGTGGCGTTCGACTTCCATCCTAGTGCGGCGACGTACGGAATGCTAGCCTTGAACGCGCTGGATCGGCTGGTCGTCCTGCGGCCGTCACCTGACTTCAGTAGTTACGAAGTGGTCAAGACCATCATGCTCAACGAGTCCGTCCTGGACCCAATGAGCTACTTGGCCGGACCGCAGGCGCCTGTGGCGTGGCTACCGAATGGGAAGCTGGTCAGTTCGTTCGGACAGGCCCAGAAGCCTGGCGAAGTCATGCAGTACGAATTCGCGATGTGGGATGCGCTTTCGGGCGCTCTCCTTCGCGTCTTCGATCTGGACCAGGCACCGGCGGCCTGGCCCAACGACTTAGATCAGTGCAAGGAGTTCTCAGGCAACTGCGAGCCCCCGCCGTCTACGGATACGCCGCCACCGCCACCGACGTCCACACTCACACCGACGTCAACCCTGCCTCCGTCGGAGACTCCGGTCCCGACACCTACGCCCACGTGCGTCCCAATCTCACAAAGAGGCGACATCGTGCTCGTGATGGACACCTCAAGCAGTATGGGGGAGTCCATCCCTGGTGGTGGAACCAAGTTCGAGGCGCTCAAGGTAGCGGCGCGCGTGTTTCTGGAGCAGATCATTGCTCCGCCGAACCAGGTCTCGCTGGTATCGTTCTCGAACACCGCGGGGCTCCACGTTGCGTTGACTACAGACAAGACGCGAGTCGTTCGCGAGATGGAAAACAGGTCGACTGGAGCAGGAACCAGGATCGACCTCGGGATCGACAAGGCTCGCGAGGAGCTGATGAGCAGTCGGCGCATCCCAACGAACACGCCAGTGATCGTGCTGATCTCCGACGGAATCCAGATCCGCGACCTGCCCATCGCGTCTGCAAAGGCTGCGAAGGACGCAGGAATCGTGATCTGGACCATCGGACTCGGGGCGAACGCGGACCGTGCGTTACTTGAGGCCTTGGCCTCTGACCCCGGGAAGTTCCGATACGCGCCCACAAGGAACGACCTGATCGACATCTACCGACAGATAGCACGGGAAATCCCGTGCCCCACACCGGTTCCGTAGAGGAGCGAGAGCCGGGTACCTGACCTGAGTCTGAGCCGCGGTGGTGCTCTCTGCGTAGCATCAAGCTACTTTGCCGCAAGGCAAGCAGCCGTAAGGCTACGTAGAGACACCACCGCACTCAGATTTAACAAATCTGAGCACAAAATATCTTTCCTACATATCAACCTTCAGTTAATAGAAATTTAATCTTCGTAGTGTATACTCGGGTTTGTATGATTGAAATGAAAATTTTACATCTTGTTTTATCAGATATATTTACTAATCTTTCTGCTGGCTGGATCGGGGTGATTTTTATTACGCCAAACCTTCCTGGGAGAACGAAAAGAGATAAAATTATTAATTTGACATACAATACTTTCTTTGCAATAATCACGTTAGAAGTTGCGTATATTTTACGATTAGCATGAATAGAAAGAAGGACTTTTTTGACTACAATGTGCAGGTTGCTATAGCTTACGCACTTGCGCTCATTGTTTTTATTCTTCTATACGTAGTATTTTTGAGGTAGTACTAATTTTTTTGCAAAAAAAAACCCTGGCTGGGGGGGACAAATAGCTCTCGCACGGCACGCATTGCGCCGACAAGATCTCGGGTTTCCCCTTGATCCCAGCCAAGGCACTCCAAAGCGACGGGTACGTCAGTCACGGACTACGGATACCGCTTCAGCTGGACCCAGCGGCTGCGCTCGTGTCTCTCGAGCTCTCTTCCGCCTTGCTGAATCCGGCCAATCTCCGTCCAGTCCTCCAGGCTGCGAACCGTCACGACGGCGTAGCCGTCGGAAGCCCAGCCCGATGTGGCGACATAGCCTAGGTCCATGGGTTCGTCACCCACCTGCCAGTCCTCGAAGTTGGCGCACCACTTGTGTGGCTCGCCATCGATGCAGAGACTGGCCTTGACCGGCCCGATCACGGGGTGTAGCTCCGGCTGTTCCGGGCAGGGCGCCTGGTTCTGGAGCCGGTAGGCGTAGCTGTTAGCGCGCTCGTTCGCCTCGTTCAAGGCGGCTTCCAGCTCGTTGATGGCGCGCGTGTCACGGTCGCCGATCTGCTGATCGACCTCGCCGGTGACGATCTGCCACAGGTGCTGGGTTGTCGTGATGGGGTTATCGACCGTGTTCTCGGTGACGACGTTCACCATCAACCCGATCCCGTAGATCGTGGCGATGACCACCGCAGCGATGCCGGTGATCGTGCTGATCTTCCACATGACGCGGGTCAGGATGACCAGGGTGCCGATGACAGGGAGGGCCATGAACGCGGCCTTGATGAACTCATCGTGTTGTACCGTTCCGTACAACACTCCGAGACAGAAGGCCAGGAGCATGATCATGCCCCAGAACGTCCAGATGCCGAGCATCTTCATGGCGCTCCAGGTCCTACCAGCCCACTCACGGCCGATCACGAAGGGTTGTGCGAGGATCTGCGAGATGGTCTGCTCGATCGCGCTCGCCGGTGTCGGTTCTGTGTCCGGTGTTGGTGGCGCCAGCTGGGCGCCGGTGTCGTCGGTCTCCTCGTCTGAGCTGGGGACCATCTGGTCTGACATGATGCGTTCCTCCCTATGGAGCGATTTGGGTAGGACCATTCCCGTGATTGTATTCTTCGGTCCAGTACAGGGTTTGTAAATTTTTAACAGATACAAAACCTCTATTGGGCCGAAGAAAAGACGTACCTATCGGTTTGTAAAAGTACGTATATATTATACTATAGGATTTAAATATTTTCAAGTTCTTGTGAGAAGGCTACAATTGCAGCTCCAGCTTGTCTTCCTAGTTCAGAAGCCTCTCTATGAGAAGTAATTGTGGGGGATCCAGCGAATCCACGGGCGACACTCATAATAGATGTTCCGTATTGGAAACTCTTATCTAGAAGTGAAAGATGACTTTGATTACTACACCCAAAAGCCACAGAACCTACAAAATGAGTCCAAAAGTAATAGGTATCACCTGGTAGATCATATATGACGTTTGGATGGTTTGATTCAAATTGGGTCATCTTTTGTGCCCATTCCGACATGTCTTTTGGGTCTATGTGGATATTTGGATATAATCCTGTATCTCCAGCTCGAGCCATTAGCCTACTAGCCATCATCCCTGTAATTCCAGCTCTCACAATATCTCCCTCGGAAATAGTAAGTAACATTTCAAATTGCTTGTCTATAGTTAGTGGGGAAGGCGAGGCCATCACTGAATCAATGTATGTTCTAACATCAGCTTCTGATGGTAAAACTTTGTCAGATATTAGTTCGTTATGGTCATCAGTAAATTGAACTGCCATCTTCCATATTTCTAATAATTCCTGAAAAGTAAAGGACGTAAGCGGGGAGTGAGGTGAAAATTCTCGTACAACTTCGAGCATTGCAGGAATAGAATCTATGTTATTCTGAGGATTTTGTCTCTCTCGCGTTGTGTGTTCACGATATAACCTGCGTAATTCGGGATCAGTAGTACGAGTATCTCCTAGAAGTGTATAACCTACACGTACTACGGAGCGCATAGCACCTGCATTATTTTTTAAAGCTTCAATGGATGACACAGATTATATATTATAGGATATAAGTAATTTTAAGTCAATGAAGTTATTTAGTACCCTTCATCAGGATTTGTAGCTACTACGGCAAAGAGAGCCCCAGTGAAGTCAGCTTTTCTATCTTGGCCAGTTGCCTCATAATAAGTCATAAGCGCTTGATCGCCCCATCTCACCACTAAGGGAAAATCATCTGGCGCTTGCATTACGGCAATTTTTCTTTCCCGAAACCCAGCCAACTCAACAAGCTGTAAGAATGGATTTATACCAAAATCCTGTTGAAAACCCATGTCCCATTGACCTACCATCTGCCAAAGCCGTTTTTGCAACGGAGCTACAGAATGGCGTGATGGTTGGATAAATGCTGCTTTACCACCTGGTCGAAGCACTCTCCTCATTTCAATCAATGCATGAACTATGGTTGCAGCATCAACTTCATGACCGTTAAAAGGATCCTCAGTAGCAAAATGCTCAACAACACCAACTTCAAATACACCATCAAACGAAGAGTCTGCAAAAGGTAGTGTTAACATATCAGCCTGACCTACGCCTAGACCCCTTTTATACGCTGAAGCTAATGCGCGAGGTGATATATCTATACCTATCGGATTAAGTCCTCTTGCCTGAAAAATGTGTTGGAGTGTTTTTCCATGGCCTACGCCTGTTTGTAGTACGGTTGGTCTATATTCATCACCTGGTTCAATTGAGTCTAAAGTCTC
>MFZX01000031.1:0-3505 GCA_001788095.1 Candidatus Roizmanbacteria bacterium RIFCSPHIGHO2_12_FULL_37_23 | reverse complement strand
GGGGGGGGGGGGGGGGGGGGGTGGGAAGTTGAAAAAACCAAGACGGACAAGCGTATCTACATACATTTCATGCTTTGTAGTAGGTGAACCGTCTTTCCTATCATCATCTGCTTCATTAGATACGAGTTCCCATCCTTTAATATCAGCATGGTTTCTATGTGGAGAGAGATCTGTGGGTCTGAAAACAGCCTTAACCTTATTTGGGTTATATCCATTACGACCACGTTCAATTGTCATGGTGTTATTATACTATAAGATATATATACTTCAACATTTATAGTATTTTTGAGGTAATTTGCTTTCTGAACTCTTCTGGGGAAAATTTTTTGCTTCGTTCATATGCTTTCTCTCCCATTTTTTTTCTAAAAGAGTCGTCAATAAAATATTTCTGTATAGCTTCAGCGATTTTTGCTGGATCATGGGGGTCTGCAAAAATCGCTGTATCTTCAGCAACTTCATGAAAAACAGGTATATCTGATAATACTGACGGACATTTTTGAGTTGAGGCTTCAAGATAAGATAAACCAAAACCTTCATCTCGTGAAACCAACACATTACACACAGCGCTTTGATATAATGAGATTAATGTTTCGTCTGAAACATATCCTGGAAAAACAAAGCGACTATCGTTTCTAACTTCTTGAATGAATTGATGAAATTCTTCTAATTCGGGATGCTTATAGTTGGTATTTTTTTCGTCATCCTGAATCCGCCGATTGGCGGATTTCAGGATCTCGAATTCTTTTCCCACAAACAAGCACGTCATATTAGCTTGTTTTATTGCTTTTGCGAGGTTAACAAGGTTTTTATTCCAGTTAGCGTCACCCACGTAGAGAGCGAATGGAGATTTGAGACCGCCGGCTGGCGGTGAAATTTGAGAATTAATTTTCAAATCTCCAATCTCATTTTTCAAATCAAAAAAAACTTTTTGGGTTGTCGGATAAACAACATCGACTTTATCATTTTCAATACCCAAATACTTCATAATATCCCTTTTTGAATGCTCTGAAATTGTGATGATTTTATCGTAATGTTTAAGCGCCCGTTTATTTTTCCACAGAGCGATGCTTCCTCGGATCCCTGGCGGGAAATGTTCGGGAAATTTGACCGGGATAACATCGAAAATTATTACATGTTGTTTATGAGCTATCTTTTTATTCGTTATTGGCTCTTCAAAGGGCTTCCAAAAGGGAATAATGAGCGTATCATTTTTTGAGACATTTTTGAGGTTAGAAATGAATTCAGCCTGACCAGCTAAATTTTCCTTAAAAATTTGAAGGACGCGTCCTCCACCACGAAACGCACCTATTTTGTCTTGTTCTGAAGGATCAAAAATAATAATCCTAGTCATTTTAATACTTTTTTCTTTCTCAATTTTTCATAAAGTAAAATATACGCAAACCAATAGCGAAGTGCTGAAAAGAGCGAGAAAATAAACCCTGGAAATCCATCCATGAAACCTTTATGCCTGAAATATGTTTTTAAAAACCACCATTTAGGAAGGATGATAAAGTATTTTAAGAAATTTATCACAGAAGGTTTTACGCCATCTTTTTGCATAATATCTGCTTCGAGTATCGAGTAGCGTATAAGTCCATTCTGGATATATGCGTCAAATGTTTCGTAGGGATAGTGGAGGAGATCTGATTTCAAATAACCAATTTCCCCATTAATCTTAACTTGTTCATGCACGCTCTCGCACGGGAACTTAGCAACGCCGTTTTTATAGAAACGGATAGTGTAATCAGGATATTGTCCGCCTTTATGAAGCGGTCGACCGAGGAAGTAATTGAGTCGAGGGATCCAATACGCAATCGTTTCTTCCTTGTCATCCTGAATCCGCCGGCTGGCGGAATTCAGGATCTCGTTCTTCAATTCTTCCGTTACTACCTCATCCACGTCTAACTGAAGTATCCAATCTTTAGTGCATCGATCCAGCGCCTTTTGCTTGTTTTTGTGAAACATCGGTGGATTATCGGTGACGTGGACTTTGACCTTATTGTCGGTATCTAGTTTTTTTATGACATCGACCGTCTTATCCGTTGATGCTCCATCAACAACCACAATTTCATCAACCCAGTTATAAACTGCTTTCAAGCACCGTTCGATATTTTTTTCCTCGTTGTGCGTGGCTATAGCGACAGAAAGGGACATAAGAACATTATACTATGTATTTGAAATTTGAGTCCGCCAGTTGGTGGAGAGATGTGAGAATAGGCTTTTAGTATATTACTTCTGCAATTCTAGGGCCATTAAGACCTTCGACTGTATTCATTGCGTTTTCAAGAATAGACGTAGGATCAGTGTCAAATAGCTCAGCTAACCATAAATCAAGGTTAAATGCAGTTCCGTCCGGATTCATAGTGTGTCCTGGGATAGTATTTATCCTGACGACTTTTTCGACATGATCACCCACAAGCGGTAAGAGTAGCGCTCCGGCTTCCTGGACAATACGCGCTGCTTCTTCAGGAGCAACTTGCAGTTCGGGTAAGCCTGGAAGTTTACCTTCAGACCATAACCTGAAGAATCCGCAGTCAAGTATGCCATGATGACCACCATGAACTCCTGGAGTAAAACCTATACTTTGAATTCTACTAACTGTAGTTCGTAAACCTTCTGCAGAACCATCTCTTAAAACCACAGCTGCAACTCCATAAGCTCCACCCTGAATCTTTGGACCTGGATTTGAGGTTAGTAATCCATCTTCATCAGGCCTACCGTCCACACAATTGGCGATCTTTAATCCTGAAACAGGTACAAGAAGACCAGAATCTCTTCTTTCCACTCTCCAACCACGAGATTCCGCATAGGTTTTCCACTGTGCGATTTGAGCTTCAGTAAAAGCAGAGCTTGGAAGTTGTTTAGCACGATCAGAGCCGTTTTCTGCCATATGTGTATTATAATTAACAATTAAAGGATTTTGTAGTATATTATTTCTCACTTTTTCTGTCAATATGCAAAAAGACTTTTCTCAAGCCCAGAAGTATCTCTTAAGTCTTATTCCAAAAGGGGACTATGTCTTTCCTGGGGAAATAGGACTGAAGCGTATGCAAGCCCTCCTCGAAGAGCTCGATAATCCTCAGTCGCATTATATCACTGTACATATCGCGGGAACCTCTGGTAAAGGATCAACCTGTTATATGATTGCAAAAATTCTTGAATCAGCAGGTTACAAGACCGGCCTCACAGTATCACCTCATATTGTTTCTATACATGAGCGAATGCAGATTAATAGCACGATGATTTCAGACGAAGAATTTGCTCGTATTGTCTTTGATCTGAAACCCACTTTTGAAAAAGTATCTAAGGGTAAATATGGAGAAGTTAGTTATTTTGAAGCTCAGATAGCTATTATTTTCGAACATTTTAAGCGGCAAAACGTCGATATTGTTGTGGTTGAAACCGGGCTAGGTGGTACGTATGATGCAACAAATGTATTAAACTCAATAATTTCTGTTATTACACCAATCGGTTATGATCATACAGATATTTTAGGAGAAACATT
>MFZX01000030.1 GCA_001788095.1 Candidatus Roizmanbacteria bacterium RIFCSPHIGHO2_12_FULL_37_23 | reverse complement strand
TTAGCTATAAAAGCCTTTTATTTCTAAAAGCCCTTGCGTCTTCACTAGGGACACTCTTCTTGATTGGGTTTTGAAAGGATTATCAAATATTTTAGTGGCCGTGCCACCTCGTAGCCCCAAATGCTAATGAGGGGCGAAGAGTGGACCGGAGGGGACTTGAACCCCTGACCTCCGCGCTGCCAGCGCGGCGCTCTAGCCAACTGAGCTACCGGCCCAAGGAGAAATATTATACACTATACACCATCTACCACAGGCTATATAACGATATACAATATGTTATAATTTTAGGGTGACAAAACAGTCTAAAAGTGAATCTAAACATATTGTCATTCTACATGGATGGGGAAGCAATCCTGGTCGATGGAAAGCAATTTACGAAAACCTAAATAGCATAGGAAAAAACTTTGCTCTGGTCCATACTCCTTTTCTCCCGGGCTTTGACCCAAAAAAACCAATAAAGAAACCCTATTTTGTTCAGGATTATGCAAAGTGGCTTGACGAGTATTTAACTAAAAATAATATTAAGAAACCTGTTATTGTAGGTCATTCAAATGGTGGGAGAATAGCTATATATTATGCTTCTCATTATCAAAATATCTCTCAATTAGTCCTTATTTCAGCAGCGGGTATACCAAACCCAAACTTACTGCTTAAGATCAAAAAAACTGTTTTTCTAACTCTCTCCAAAACAGGAAGGAAGATTCTCGCACTATTCGGTAGTGAAAACCTTTTAGACAGTGCTCAAAAACTCCTCTATAAAGTCGCTCGTGAATCAGATTATCTCAAAGCAACACCTGTTATGCGTGATACCATGCTTAATCTACTCGCATATAATGCTTATTTTGATCTGCCAAAGATAGTTGTTCCGACGCTTTGTATCTGGGGGGAAAATGATACTGCAACGCCATTATGGATGGGGGAGGAAATGCACAGGAGAATCCAGAATTCAAAACTTAAAATTCTGGAAGGCGAGCATAATATTCACATAACGCATAATAAAGAAATAGCGGGATTAATTAGAGAGTTTATTTCATGATCATGCTGATTCAAATATTAGTTGCAATAAAAATAATCCATCAACTTCTCTACAACCTCTATCTTTGGCAATTGAAAGAATATCGGAAAGATCGATTTACAGAACACATCAAAAGAACTCAACACGCTATCATACGGGCCTACCTCCATCTTTCAATCCTAGCGCCTTTTTCTCTTCGAAAACTTCCACGACCCACGATAAAAGTAATTCTAATTTTATTTATTTCCATAATTATTAATACATTGTTCATTATTCGGCCTGACACAATAACACTTCTCATAGGCCTTATGGTAACACCAATTACCATAATCATAGCCTTAGGTATCATTTTTCCTATAGAATGGTCTATAAGATATTTAGCATACAAACTTGCTCAAAGAAAAATCAAAAGACTCAAAGCAAAAGGCCTTACTGTGATTGGTATTACAGGCAGTTATGGTAAGACGAGTACAAAATATTTTCTCACACACACTCTTTCATCTCGTTATAAAGTTCACACAACACAACGGAGCATAAATACACCCTTAGCTGTAAGTCTAACCATTCTCAAAGCACTTGCAGATGAACATGCTTTTTTTATTGTCGAAATGGGAGCTTATAGAAGAGGCGAGATATTAGAGCTCTGCAAAATCGCGCAACCTGATATCGGTATTGTGACCGGTATCGGATCTCAACATCTTGCTCTTTTTGGTTCGCAAGAGAATATTATTAAAGGAAAATCCGAGCTTCTTCGCTTCCTTCCTTCGGGCGCGCTTACCTTGATCAATAAAGAGTCCACACACCAGCCACTCATTCCTAAAAATAAAAAACTCAATGTCGTCTACTACAGTAAAAAGGATCTTCAAGACTGGCTCAAAACGGTTCGTATTCCAGATTTTCTTAAGGTAAATACTGTTCCTGGTCTTATTATTGCTGAGAGATTCAATATCCCAAAGAAAGAGATTTTAATAGTATTAAACGGTCTTGATGAACCAGAAAAAACCATGAAGAGTTCCATAGGGTATAAAAAGGCAACTATCATCGATGACTCTTTTACAACAAATGAAAACGGTTTCTTCGAAGCTCTAAAATACCTAGAGAATCTTGATTTTAAAAAGAGGTTCATTATCATGCCGTGTTTGATAGAGCTTGGTGAAAGAGCTCAAGAAGTGCATATTCATATTGGAAAAGAGCTTAGGAAAAGTAACGTTTCTACTATAGTCACCACACGAGACTATTTTGATTCCATAAAAGAAGGGTCAAACGACTCTCAAAACATCCATCTCATTACAAAACCCGAATCTATTATAAAGATGCTAAAACAAAACCTAGATAAGAACACGATCGTTCTAATTGAGGGAAAAGTTAATCAACAAATTATTGATTTTCTTAAAAAATAATGTTTAAACCTATCTCCATAAGTTTTGCACCAAATTTCGAAAAGGATGATACTGTCCTAGCTATTAAACTTCTTCTTGGAATGGTTAGTTATAGTAAGCTAAATTCGAGTATGACGATATTTCAAAAGGAATTCTCTGACTATTTTGGAGGTCGCCATGTATCTCTCTTTTCTTCGGGCCGCGCTGGTTTATGTTACGCTCTTAAATCCCTTAATCTTGAACATGAAGATGAGGTTATAATTCAAGCGTTTACCTGTGTCGCTGTCCCAGACGCTGTTTTATGGGCTGGCTTAAAACCCATTTTTGCTGATATTGATAAACAATCCTACAATTTTGATCTTAAAGACCTTAAAAAGAAGATCTCAAAAAAAACCCGCGTCATTATTGTCCAGCATACATTTGGGATTCCAGCTCAAATGGATGAAATAAAAGCCATTGCTAAAAAATTTGATCTCTATCTCATTGAAGACTGCGCGCATAGTCTTGGAGGGATGTACAAAAAAGAAAAATTTGGGACGATTGGTGACTTAGCAGTATTTAGTTTTGGCCGAGACAAAATGATTTCTTGCGTATATGGGGGAGCAGTCATAACCAACAGCAATAAAATCAAGAATAGCTTATTACAACAAGAAAAAACGCTCGTAATGCCACCAATTTCATTTATCAGACAACAGTTATATTATCTTATAATATATGTTATATCTTTACCTTTTTACAATATCTTTTTAGGAAAATTATTCTTGTGGTTTGCAGGTAAATTTGAACTATTATCGCGTGCCGTGTATAAAAAAGAGCTTTATGGAGAAAGGCCATCTTTCCTCGCGTATCACCTCTCTCCATATTTTGCTCCCTTACTCCTGCAACAATTTCGAAAATTATCGAGATTTAACAAACACAGAAAAAATCTATCAAGGTTTTATATTGAAAATCTCAAATTAGACTTAGAACCGCTTCCATATATTCGGATACCCGTCAAAGTAGGAGATAAAAACAAAGTGTTGCTTCTAGCAAAAAAGAAAGGCATCCATCTTGGTAATTGGTATCGGGGACCTATAGACCCACCAGAAAGCAATAATGCTGTGTTTGATTATAAAAAATGTATAACGGCCGAACATCTTGGAGAACACACAATAAACCTCCCCACACACATTAACACAGCTCTCTCTGATGCTCTTAAAATAGTTAATTTTCTAAAAGAAATAAAGTATGAAAAATCTTAATATACAAGAAGTAAATAATAAAGAAGAATGGAACTCGTTCATATTTAAAAACACTTCTGATACGTTTCATCAGTCGTGGGAGTGGGGTGATATGCATCAAAAATTAGGTTATCGCGTTTGGAATATTGGTGTTTTTGAAGGAAAGAAATTAAACGCCGTTTGTTTAATCATCAAAATTAAAGCAAGACGAGGGACATTCCTGCATATACCACATGGGCCAATCGTGAGAATGGAAATTGGAGATTTGAGATTTGAGAATATACTTAGTTCACTAACAGATTATCTCATCTCTTTAGGAAAAGAAGAAGGCTGTAGTTTTGTTCGCATAGCTTCTACACTTCCAAGGAATATTGAAAACGATCGCATATTTAAAAAAGCTGGCTTTTGTAATGCTCCAATATTTATCCAATCCGAGCTCTCACAAATTCTTGATATCCAACCAACCCAAGAAGATCTTCTTAAAAATATGCGAAAATCTACTCGCTACATCCTAAAAAAGGCTCACGAATACAAACTACGGTACATGAAATCAACTGATCCAAATGACTTTAATATGTTTTATAACCTCTACAAACAAACTGTTCAAAAGCAAGAATATGTTGGGCACAGCTATAATTTCATAAAACAAGAGTTCTTATCTTTTCTCGAAAATGATAGTGTAAATCTATATTTCGTTTTCGATAATAAAACACTCCTTTCCGCAGCGATGATTATTCACCAAAATAAAACAGGGTTCTATCACTATGGAGCATCACAAAAGAATAAGAGTAATATTCCTTCATCACATCTGCTCCAATGGTATATTATCCAAGATTTAAAACGATTAGGGTTCGACCGGTATAATTTTTGGGGTATTGCGCCCGAAGATAAACCAAATCACCCATGGAAAGGCTTGACTGTATTTAAAAAGGGGTTTGGAGGAGAAGAGAGGGCTTATTTACAAACCCAGGATTATATCCTAGAATGGAAGTATTGGATAAATTGGTTTGTAGAAACAGTGAGAAGGATAAGGAGAGGATATTAAAACCCTTGAATACGTCTGTTCGCATTTTCTCAGACTCAGAGAGGCTGAAGTATTTTCCGTAGGCAGTACCTCGTGTGAAAAATGCTCTCATCCGTATTCTTCGGGTTTTAATTAAATAAATATGTTAGTACAAGCGCATTTATTAATTAAAGGGGATGTTATAGGGGTTGGATTTCGTGCATGGACAAAAATTCAATCAAAAATTACACATACATCAGGCTGGGTAAGAAACGTGTATGATCGCACCGATGTGTTTGGACCAAGTGGGGGTGTAGAGGTAGTTATACAAGGTGAAAAACAAGCAATAGAAGACATGATTGACCATATTAAAGAAGGTTCTCCTATATCTCGCGTTGATAATGTCGAAATTTCCTTTGAAGATCCGAAAGAAATCTTTGAAGAATTTAGTATCCTCAAAAGCCAATCCTACACACTTAAATAGTCTTCCCTAATTATCCACACTATTTTGTGGTTGACATGTGGA
Organism: Candidatus Roizmanbacteria bacterium RIFCSPHIGHO2_12_FULL_37_23; assembly: GCA_001788095.1. GTDB lineage: Bacteria > Patescibacteriota > Microgenomatia > UBA1406 > HO2-37-13b > 2-12-FULL-37-7b. The sequence continues at coordinate 14,941 of MFZX01000030.1, read as the reverse complement.
TAACTATTCACTATCATTTGTGGATAAGTTATCCACAACATTACTCATGGATTGGCCATCATTTATTTCTTATTACGAAGCTAAAAACACATCTCCGGCATTTATCCCTGTATTAAAAAAGACAAAACTCGTGGAAAGCACCAACGAGGAGTGTGTTGTCCTTTGTGAGAATAATGGAGCAAAAATGCTTTTAAACACAAGGCTTTCTGAGATTGAAAAAAGTTTGGCTGAGTTTACAAATAAGAAACTTAGGTTAATATTTATCCCTAAGGAAAAAAAACAAAGAAAGGAAAGTGTCCCCCTACCATTAATCGAGTTCTATGGTGCTAAAGAGGACATAATTAAAAAAGCTGACCTTCAAAGTCGATTTACATTTGAAAACTTCGCAGTATCCCCATCAAATCACATCGCACATGCAGCTGCTCGAGCTGTCGCAGATAAGCCGGGACACGCATACAATCCTTTGTTTTTATATGGGGATGTTGGGGTAGGAAAAACACATCTATCACAAGCTGTAGCACATAGGATTCTAGATGGTGACGTGAAGAAAAAAGTGCTTTTTTGTTCGTCTGAGCAATTCACAAACGACCTTGTTGAGTGTATACGTGAAAAAAACACACAACAACTCCGAAAAAAGTATAGATCACTTGATGTTTTAATTATCGATGATGTTCAGTTTATTGCAGGAAAAAACTATGTACAAGAAGAGTTTTATCATACATTTAATACAATTGTACAGAAAGGTGGTCAAATAATACTCACCTCAGATCGTCCTCCAAAAGAAATAAAAGAGCTTGAAAACAGATTGAGCTCTCGCTTTTCTGGAGGACTTATTATTGATATACAAAAGCCTGATTTTGAATTAAGAACCGCAATCCTACTCATTAAGGCTCAAGAGCGAAAAATTGATATAGACATGAATGCGGCCCAGCGTATCGCTGAAAAAATCAAAGACACAAGAGAGTTAGAAGGTGCTCTCTTGAAATTATTAACCATAAGTCTGTCATCAGATTCAGCTTCAAATAAAATATCTATTGAGACTACTGAAAGGGAGTTAAAAAAGAGAGAAAATTCTATACTTAATAAAACATCACCACAGGATGTAATAAGGGCTATAGCCTCATACTATGATATAAAACCCTCAAATATTAGGGGCGAATCAAGAAAGGCTGAGTTTGTAAGGGGAAGACAGGTGGTAATGTATATTTTAAGAAATATTATGAAGTTAAAACTTGAAGATATAGCATATATTCTTAAGAGAAAGGACCACACCACCGTGATACACGGGGCCGGGAAGATTTCTACACAAAGACTAAGAGATAATTCTTTTAGACAGGAAGTTGATGGTATTATAGAGTCTTTGGGGTTATCAACATGATGGTAAACACTTATCCAGATATTAAGAGGGGTGTTTTATTATGGTGTAATGGGGCGTTTATAATACAACCTACCTTGTTATACACTTATACACACATACTATAACTACTATTATATATAATAACGAAGAATGGAATTAATAATATCTAAAGAAGAACTTGAAGAAAAACTTATATTAGCTTCAAGGTTTATTTCAACAAAAACCCCTTCGATTCGAACAATTCAAGGATGTTATATTTCTATAAAGAAGAGTGGTATTAGAATTATAACAACCAACCTCAACGACTTCCTTTCTGTAAGTATAAAAGCAAACATTAAAAAAGAGGGAGAGGTGGTATTTGATATAAAAAAAACACTAGAGTTTTTAGGTTTTTTAAACACAGGAGAGGTACAAGCATATATCGAAGAGAATAATTTTGTTATTCAACAAGGAAAAACAAAAGGGTATTTTAACATTTTCCCAAAAGAGGACTTTCCACCACTTCCAACCATAGAAGGTGAAGAATATAAGTTTTCTAAAGAACAACTAGACAAAACAAACACAGTTTTATTTTCAGCGTCAAAAGACGAAACAAGACCCATTCTTACAGGAGTATATTTTTCTCACAGCGAGGGGAAAACAAGCCTTGTAACAACAGATGGATTTAGGCTTTCATTATTCCAAGAGAAAAGAGTGAAGGGATTTCCAGAAACAATAATACCCGCAAACATAATAAGTGAAATTATTAAACTAACAAAAAAAGGCAAAGAAGTACTTATTAGAATATCTACAAAACAAAAACTTATTGTTTTTGAGGTTGGGGAGGTTGTTTTATATTCAAGGATTTTAGAAGGAGAATTTCCACCCTTTGGAAAGGTGATCCCAAAAATTTCTACCACACAAATTGAAGCCAATAAGCAGGATTTAATAAAAAACCTTCGGCTTATATCAGTATTTGCCCGAGACCAGTCAGATGTTGTTATATTAGATATTCAAAGAGAGGGGCTTTATCTTAGGCCAAAGTTTCACCAAACAAAAAAAACTGAGATATTTCAAGAACTAAACTCTTTTAAAGGAGAGAAAATAAAGATTGCATTTAATTATAAATATATCCTTGATTTTTTAAATAATATCGACTCACCCGAGGTTATTATGGAATTTTCACAAAGCGTTGCTCCAGGAGTATTTAGAACAAATAAAGACGAAGGGTTTATTCACATTATCATGCCACTAAGAACAGAAGAAACCACCGAGTAAACCACTATGTTTGGCTTAGCATCTCCATTTCTTTCTCAGATGCAATAACTTTTATAGCTACGTGTGCTTGTCCTGCAAAAAAGAGACCTTCTCCTATACCCGTAGATAATAAAAAGTGTTTTTCACCACCAGTTAGATGAAAAACTTCGGTAATTTTATCAACTGCCGCCGTTGATTGTTTGAGTAGAATTTGCAAACTCGAGTTTGTTAGAATCGCTCTTCCTTCTTCAATACTTAGAAAATCTTCAACATCTTGTGTGATTGTGGTTAGTCCAAGATGGTATTTTCGAGCACGTTTCGCAAAACTATGTAGATATTGAGCGGAATCCTTGTGTTTTATAAGATACCAAGCTTCATCAATAACCAATAACCGTCGCACCTGATTTCGTCGAACACGGTTCCAGATATAATCGAGAATAATATACATTGCTACTGGGCGTAGGTTTTCTTCCAAATCTCTGATACCAAAAACAGTGAACCGATTCTTGATATCAAAGTTTGAATGTTGGTTAAAAACTCCAGCGGCCGAACCCTTGATGAATTTTTCTAGTCTCGTTGCCATTTCAGCTGCTTCAGGAGTTTCGTATCCTAGAAAGACTTTATATAAGTCTTCGAGAAGCGGTGGTTCAATTTTATAAGTTTCTGGATCTTGAGTGATTCCTTTCTGCTTATAAGTTAAAACAAGAGCTCGATCAAGTAGTGCGTCTTGTGCTGGAGTAAGTTCTCCCATGATCACCCTCATTAAAGAGTGTAGATTGAGTATTTTATTAGCTAATTCATCAGGTTCGGGATTATCTGCGTTAAGCTCGAATGGATTGATTTTATAGGGCGATGATATAGAAAAAGAAACGAATTCACCACCAAAAACTTCACACATTTTTTGATATTCGTTTTCAGGATCAATAATAATCATTTCGCTTCCCATAAGAAGTTGCCGGAGTGACTCGAGTTTTACTAAAAAACTTTTCCCCCCACCAGATTTTCCTAAAATAACAGAATTAGCATTCTCAAGGGTAAATCTGTCAAAAATTACAAGACTACCATCGTGCTCGTTAACCCCATACAAAACACCCTCATTTGCAGTAAGAGATGCGGTTGAGAATGGGAACATGGTTGCAAGTGACGTGGTGTCCATGTTTCTCCAGATTTTAAGCTTGTCAGAGAACATAGGTAGGGTTGATTTAAAACCCTCCTCCATTTCTAGAGTTGCTTTTTTAGCAACGATAAGAAGCGAGCCGAGAGTGGACTCAACCTCTTTTGAGTATCTATCAAGTTCTTTTTCAGAATCAGCAGGAATCGTAATATAAAAAGCAAATTGGAAAAATCTTTCTGATCCTTGGGCTAGTTCTGCTTGGAGAGTGAGTGCGTCATCCAATGAGACTTGAACCGTTGGATCAACAACTTTTCCTGCTTTAATATCCGACTCAATTGTTGCTTCCATTTCAGCTATCTTACGCCTGAGGTCTTTTAAAATCTGCGCTGATTCTGTGGGGTATATAAATGTTGAGATATAAAGTGGATGATCGTAGGCAATAAGTGATGAAAGCCAGTTTGGAGAAACATAACGGGGATACCCAACTACAAAAAGCGTTCGATAAAACTTCTCATCGATTTTGATGTAGTTAAAATCTACTTCAACAAATGAAGGAGCAACAATATCTTTTACTGAAACCATGCCTTTTGTGAGAATATTACCCACTAATTCAACATTTGTTTTTTGTTTCTCATTCTTCCCGTCACTTTTTTTCTTTTTACCAAAAAATTGCATATGATTAAGGTGTTAGAATAATGTCCGTATAATTCTTAACAGGAGCAAGTTTTTGACCAGTTGATGAAGGGTTATAAAGATTGTAATAGAGTTCTGCAATATCTTGCTCATACAACACTCTCCCACCAAGCCCTGCTTTTCTGAGCAATCTCATAAGATGATCCTTTTTTGGGTAGAGAGATGTTTTTGCTCGTGTGAAAACGTAGTCCTTTTTGACCGAGCCCTTTTTTGAAGCGTGGATTCCCATTTCGAGCGGTGAAAATGGAACAATAAAATAGAAATTCTTTTCAAGAATAGTATTTTTTGTAATTATTCCTTTAATAAACTCCGTATAATCAACAAGGCCGTTACGGAGAATTTCATCCTGTTGGTTTAAGATTTTTTCATCAAGATAATCAAGATATGACGAAATATCCATTCTCTTAGAGAGCACCACGATCTGTATAGCAAAAGATAGCGAGTTGAGGAGTTGTGCATAGGAATATATCATCGCTCTTTGTTCATCTTCTGCTAAAAGGCCGAAGTTTACCGTTCCAGACTCAATAATGACGCAACATGAATAATCTCTTAACATGAGAATATCATCTTTAATAGCTTCTATCTCCACAAAATTTTGAGTAGAAGATTTAACTGGCGCAGTTTGTTTTTTGCTCATAATGTCTCCTTTGAATATACATTTATAGGCTTTATTGGCGATCCGTTGACTACAACATCCATTGTATCAAAAAAATAATTCCCCCCCAAATCTTTAGGATTGAGTTTGTATTGTCCTGATGGAAGCGGATGAAACGTTGCAAAGATACCATTGCGGTTGGTTTTAAGAATACGTACGGGTTGATCTGTTTCTGAATTCACATATACCATGATATTTGACAAGGGTTCTTCCTTGCTATTTTTTATAACGCCAGAAAGAAAGGGTGGTGGTTTAAGAGGTTGTTGGGGTGATGTAGATTCTGCGGCTTTGATAGAAGTGAGGTTGTGAAGACTTATGCTTATAGATCCTTCTTGTTTGCTGGTCTGGTCGCCCGTTTCTGACTTTGAACTTTTTGATTGTTGGGCCTTTGTTGTATGGATAAGAGTATTTATATCCTGTTTTTTCTCTGTGCCTTCAATTGTTTGTCCATTATTCTGTATGTATTTGTGTAATTTTTGCTGGGCGTCCATATGCGCTTGTATGACATCTTCGTTTTTTGAAGTAAACACATCACTAAGGAAATCTGGGATGTGATTATTTTTCATATAGTAATACTGGGACGGTGCAAGAAGGCTTGTGATGAGATGAATAATCCATACGTCAAGCGTGCGCTCATTATGTTTGTAAAAAGCAAGACCAGCTCCAAGTAGCACAACGAGTCCTCCCATAATAATATTAAGAATAGGTACGGGGATCGCATTGTAGACAACCACGCCCATTCCGGCAAAAATAGCGAGATAAATAAATTGTTTCACTGTCATAAAACCTATGAGTTTGAACTCAAAGGTCGTTATTTGACGAGGGACGGCGTGTTGTTCCATGGTGACATATTCAGTATACAGGATGGGAGACGATATCCAGAATCTTTCGCGCTATTTCTTGCATTTCAGACTCATTAATTTGAATTGTTGGGGTTATGATGGGTGTTTCCGCTTTCATTTCATCATATCGTGGTTGAATGTGGATGTGTGCATGTGGAATTTCACCGAATGTAAAGTATTTTATCCATTGCGGCTTAAGTGCCTTTTGTTGGGCTCGAGTAATTTCTAAGGCGGTAGCCCAATATTTTTTAAACTCCTCACCTGGGAGATCGTACGTCCATCGGTAGTGTTTCTTAGGTACTAAGAGAGTGTGGCCTTTTGATCGAGGAACAATATCTAAAAATCCAAAAAAAAGCTCATCCTCGTATACTTTATATGAAGGGAGTTTTCCTGCCACTATTTTACAGAAGATGCAGTTTTCTGAGTCTGCCATATATGTGGTATGATAGCATATTACTATGAATGACAAACACGAAAATATCATTATAATTGGTGGTGGGCCCACAGGACTTGCTGCAGCAGTGTATAACGCTCGATCTTTTCTCAAGCCTCTTGTTATTGCTGGTTCGCCTCCAGGTGGGCAATTAATGCTTACGTCAGATGTTGAAAATTATCTTGGTTTTGATTCAATTCTTGGACCTGATCTTATCGAGAAATATCACCAGCACGCGGAGAAATTTGGAACGCGATTTCTTAATGAAAATGTAACAAGTGTTGATTTCTCTGACACAAGTAATTTAAAGGTAAAACTTAATAATGGTGAAGAGCATTCTGCAAGAGCGATCCTGATTGCCACAGGCGCAAATGCACAATGGCTCGGGCTTGATTCGGAAAAACGTCTACAAGGGAAAGGAGTCTCTGCTTGCGCAACCTGTGATGGTTTTTTCTTCAAGGATAAAGTTGTTGCTGTGGTCGGTGGTGGAGACACAGCTATGGAAGAATCATTAACGCTGACTAAATTTGCCTCAAAAGTTTATCTTCTCCATCGAAGAGATTCGTTTCGTGCTTCCCAGATAATGCAGAAAAGAGTTTTAGATCATAAAAAAATCACAATATTGTGGGACACAGAAGTTGTTGATGTTTTAGGAGAAGATAAAGTCTCGGGCGTTAAACTAAAATTTAATAGCAACAAATCAAAGGACAAAGTAAAAGGAGATGTCCTTGAAGTTCAAGGTCTTTTTCTTGCAATTGGCCATAAACCGAGTACAGATTTCTTAAAAAATAGTGGTGTTATCCTGAATAAGAAAAATTATGTGACAACGAGTGGATGGGCAGCTTGGGAAGGGGTAAAAGATGGATTTAATTCTCAATATCAATATATGACCAACATTCCCGGTGTTTTCGCGGCTGGCGATGTCGTCGACTACGTATATCGTCAAGCCGGAACTGCTGCTGGTATGGGGATTGCTGCAGCTCTTGAAATGGAGCGATATCTCTCTGAAAAGTAAGGCTAATCTTTGACCAAATTTCTATAGGTCTACTTCAGTTTAAAGTAATTTAATCTTCATGTGGTAAAGTATCGGTCCGTTATCAATTTCAAAGAATAATATGAAATATATATTCGTACTTTTTATTATTTCACTTATGTTTTTTATATCGCCAATAACGCACGCGAACGCAGAATTAATTACCATTGAAAGTGGGAATTTTTGGAAGTACAGCCGACAACTTGAGGATGGATGGACAAATGTGGATTTCGATGACTCTTATTGGGGGCAGACGATTTCTCCGTCGCATGGTCTTTGTAATCCAACGCCAAATAGCGGCGACTTCGCAAATCCTATGTGGGCGCCAAACCCAGTTGAAAAGGAGACGGTATATTTTAGGAGAAAATTTTTTCTCGATAAACAACCTGAATCAGGGACTATAAAAGTGAATTTCGACGATGATGGCGATGTGTATATTAATGGGAATCTGATCTGGTCTGATAGAAGCGGGAAAGTAAATCAAATACCTTTTCAAGGGGACATATCTGAATTTTTGCATAAAGGCGAGAATGTTGTTGCGCTTATGGCAAAGGATTCATATGGTGGTTGTCAGGCTGCTGTAGCAATGTTAGAGATAATAATTGCTCTTGATGAGGGTTTTCAATTGAATGTTCCGCTCTTTAAACAGAACGATCCATTATGGGGGATGAACATCTACGATCATGCCGATAAGCAAAAATTAATGTGTGGAGTAACGATGGCAGATTGTGGTTGTTTAACAACATCATTAGCGATGCTTTTTCAATATCATGGGATAACAAGAGGTCCTGACGGGAGCATAACCAGTCCAGAAAATCTTAACATTTTTTTTAAATCGAATGCTAAATGTAGCAAATTTGGGTGCATTAGTTTGGGTTATGCATATGGATCTGTTCGGTGGGGCGTGGTAAACAATTATTCCAAAGTATCCCATGATACATACGGAACCCCAAAGATTATCTTTAGGGGAATCCAGGAATATAACGAAAACATTATTAAAGAAGACATACATGCAAGCAATCCTGTAATTTTAAGATCTGTAATTCAGGATCGTCCTCATTGGTTTGTTATAAAAGGGATACGAGATCAAGACTTTTTAATTAATGATCCATTTTACCCACGAGAAGTCATTGGACAGGAGATGGATGATGATGTTTCTGAGAAAATTGCGCGTTTTGCAAAAACAAATAGTGATTTTAGTATTCTTGAAATTTTCATACCGTTATCTGGTCACGTTCTTGTTACTGATTCGGAAGGAAGGAGAACGGGATTTGATCTTCAAAATGGAATAGTTATCTCAGAAATCCCACAATCGCTCTATGAGTTTGAAGAGAAAGAAGGGATTCACAAGCTTTTGATTCTTACTCCAAACAGCGGGGAATATAAGGTTCAGGTCATTCCTCAAGAAAAAGAATTTAGTTTTGCGATGTATGGTTCAAATCGGGATGCACGTACTATATATGATTTCTACGAAGGTCAAGCAGTTGGGCACAATATTCCCACCTATATCTTTACATATAATCCTGACGGAGAGGAGGATGCATTACATCTTAAATCGAAAAAAAATGTAAGATCTTTAAAAGTTAAACGAAACTGTAGTAATAAATACAAAAATAAAATAAAATGTCGGGGTGGCCGGACTTGAACCGGCGACCTCACGGCCCCCAGCCGTGCGTTCTGGCCATCTGAACTACACCCCGAAAAGCGCTTAATTATTAGTTATAGCTTGTTTTTTACGTACGATTATTTTATCATACGTACGAGCACTTAGAGCATATGGCGAAAAAAACTGAAGACAACGAACAAAGTAAGAGAATGCAGGCAGTACAGGTTGCTGTTGAACAAATACAGAAACAATTCGGGCAAGGTTCAATAATGAAACTCGGAGACCAAGCCAGGCAAAAAATAAGCGTAATTCCCTCAGATATTCTCCCACTTGATGTCGCACTTGGTGTTGGAGGTGTCCCGCGGGGAAGGATAGTTGAAGTTTATGGACCAGAGGCTTCGGGAAAAACAACGGTGTGTTTAAATTTTATTGCACAAGTGCAACTCGCGGGTGGCATAGCAGCGTTTGTTGATGCAGAACACGCACTTGATCCAACATGGGCAGAAATTCTTGGAGTAGATCTCGAGAATTTACTCATCTCTCAGCCCGATACAGGAGAACAAGCTCTTGAAATAGCAGAGGCATTAATTCGTTCGGGTGGTGTTGATCTTGTTGTTGTTGATTCAGTTGCAGCTCTCGTACCACGCAGCGAGATTGAAGGAGAAATGGGAGATTCACAGATTGGTGTACAAGCCCGCCTTATGTCGCAGGCATTAAGAAAACTCACAAGCGTTGTTTCAAAATCAAAAACTACAATTATTTTTACTAACCAAATTAGACATAAAATTGGGGTTATGTTTGGGAACCCGGAGACTACACCTGGCGGGTTGGCGCTTAAATTTTATAGTTCCGTGCGTATGGATATTCGAAAAATAGAGACTCTAAAAAAGGGCGATCAGGTTATAGGAGCTCGACACCGTGTTAAAATTGTCAAAAATAAAGTTGCCCCTCCTTTTAAACAAGCAGTTTTTGTCGTCAATCAAAATGGTATTGATAAAGAAGAGGCCATGATAGACGCAGCAATTCAGGTAGGCGTTTTGTTAAAAAGCGGTGCATTTATAAAAAGAGGAGATAAGGTCCTTGCGCAGGGCTCTTCACAGATGGCCGAAGTACTTCGAAAGGATAAAAAATTGAAAGATGAACTTAAAAAAGAAATACAAGACAAACTGATTGCTGGAAAAGTGTAGTGATATGATCAATGCAGGTCTTTTCGAATATCTTCGTAGGCGTCTTGATCGATTTTTCTCTTATAGACCACGGAGCGAATTTGAAACAAGAAGATATCTTCAACGTAAACTTGTCCAAAAAAATATCCTTGATTCTGTCGAACAAGAACAAATAATAAAAACTCTTTTAGCAGAAATGAGCCACATGGAACTTATCAATGATGAACAGTTTGCTCGTTGGTGGATTGATGAGAGAACTTATTTTAAGCCCAGAGGAGCAAGAAGACTCAAGCATGAACTTCTTGAAAAAGGTATTCACAAAGATCTCATTGATGAACAACTTTCTAAGAGTAATCTTGATGAAGTAAAGCTTATACGTGAGATCATAATAAGGAGACATATCAAAGAATTTAACAATAAGTTGATTAAATATTTTTTAAGGAGGGGCTTTTCTTACGAAAATATTAAAAAAGCAATTGAAGAATTGGATAAAAACAGGTAAAATAGGAGCCGATTACAAATTGTATATTAGGAAAAGCAGTTGATGGACAAGTTAAGTAACTGGTTAACACAAACATGTTGCAGATTACTGAAGGTCACCATATTAGATACTTCTTGCTATGAGAAAGTACCTATTTAAGGACTAGTCCATTTCCTCGACTCGTTTTTCCCCATATAACACATTTCATATGATTAAATTAAATAGCTTTTTAAGCTCGATTCCCTTTCTCCAGCAAAAACAGCAAAAAAAAATAGAGAAAGCCTCTGAAGAAGTTAGAGTATATGCAGAAGAGGAACTCGCTCGTGCAAGACATGAGGCCGCTGATCTGAAAAAAAAGGCAGAAGTAGACATACAGAGAAGTAAACAAGAAATCACTGAGATCGAAAGGCGACTAAAAGACAAGGAGAACGAAGTATATAGATTAAAGGAGAAGCTTGAAAAGGAGGGCAACAAAATAGCAGAGGAGAAGCAAGAGGTTCAACAGAGAAAGGAAGAAATACTTAAAAAACTTGAAAAAGCAGCCCGACTTGATCAGGCAGAGGCGAGAGAAATTATACTCAAAGGTTGGGAAGAAAAATTAAAGGCAGATATCGCAAAACGTATTAAACATGCTGAAGAAAAAATAAAAGAAGAGGCAGACGAAAAAGCCAAAGAAATACTTGTTGACGCAATGCGCCATGGCTCTACAGATTACATTGCCGAATTCACTCTTTCTACAATAAGCTTACCCGATGATAGTTTTAAAGGACGCATCATTGGAAAAGAAGGACGCAATATCAGAGCTTTTGAACTTGCAACAGGAGTAGATGTTGACTTGGAAGAGGAAGGTGTTATAAAAATTTCTTCATTCGATGCATTAAAGAGGGAGGTAGCAAAAGTTGCTATGGAGCGTCTTATAAAGGATGGTCGTGTCCAGCCGGTAAGAATAGAAGAAATCGTAAAAGAAACACAAGAACATATTGAAAGAGTAATGTTTGAAGCAGGCAAAGATCTTGCTCATAGGGTTGGAGTATATGATCTGCCACACGATCTTATAGAATTACTTGGGAAATTTAAATACAGATATTCTTACGGACAAAATATGATTCAGCATACGCTTGAGGAAACAAAAATCGGCACAGCTCTTGCTCATGAAGTAAAAGCTGATGTCATGACTGTTAAACTGGGGTGCTTGTTTCACGACATTGGAAAAGTCGTAGAAGGCAAAGAGGGATCTCATGTCGATCTAGGAGTAGAGGTTTTAAAGAAGCACGGTTTTCCTGAAGCAGTAATTCACTGTGTTGCAGCATCACACGAAGATATTCCATTTAAATCAAAAGAAGCGATTATTGTATATATTTCAGATGGAGTTTCAGGAGGGCGACCAGGTGCTCGACATGAAGACTTTGATCAGTATTTGAAGAGGATTAAGGATATTGAAGATATTGCAACAACAAACAAAGGGGTGAAAGAAGCCTACGCGCTTCAGGCCGGCCGAGAACTGAGAGTCATTGTAAGTCCTGAAGAGGTATCAGAAGAAGCAGCGGTCGTTTTGGCCCAAAATATTAAAGAAAATATTGAGAAAAAATTCCCTGTTTTTCCAGGCCAAGTAACGATCACTATAATTAGGGAGACTCGAGCTGTTGCAACAAGCCACTCTTGATATAGATTGTTACAATAAGATAGTTTAAATACGGATTGACAAGAAAGGTAAAACCTTCTATGATTTCTTCAATGGGTCTTTAAGAGGATCTGACCCGCTAAAAAACCTACGAGGAAGGAGGTGAAACTCATGACAAAAGCAGATCTTGTTGCTCAAGTTGCAAAACGAGCTAATTTAACCTCAAAGGCTGCAAAAGACGCAGTCAATGCGGTGTTTAGCACTGTCTCAGAAGCCTTATCTAGAGACGAAAAAGTAGTTGTTACCGGATTTGGGACATTTTTAGTTAGAAGAAGAGCTGCCAGAAAAGGACGAAATCCACAAACTGGTGCAGAAATTCAGATTCCGGCTACAAAAACACCTGGATTTACAGCAGGAAAAACTCTTAAAAAGAGAGTTAAGTAATTCTACATAACGACTCGAAAACAAACCCACTGCTTTAACCGGTTCACAAGGTTTTGCAGGAGGGTTTGTTTTTGACTATAATTCATTTATGAAATTAATCAACCTTTTCGTTCTATCTTTATTCCTTTATGTTTTCCTTTTTTCTTCTCATTTTGTAGGTATTTTTGCTCAGGAGATAAATGTTGAAGGGAAAAAAGTTGACTATAATTTGCCATATCCCGGCATATTGCCTGACAACCCTTTATATTCCGTGAAGTCCTTAAGGGACAAACTCTGGCTTTTTTTTATCAGAGACTATACTAAAAAATCAGAATTACTTTTGCTTTTTTCAGATAAGAAAACTGCAATGGCTCAAGAACTTAGTAGTAAGGGTAAGTGGAGTTTGGGATCAGAATACATGCTGCTTGCAGAGCGCGATTTCGAGAAATTAGTTAGCGTAATGAATAATGCGAAAAAACAAGGGGCGTCGCCCCAAGGAGATTTTATTCTACGTGCGAAGTTAAGTAATGAAAAACATAGAGAGATAATTGAGGATGTATTAATTAAAACCCCTCAGGGAGAACGCACAAATTTAGAGGAAGCACTTAAACTTAATGAGCGATTACAACAAAAGCTCTCGAAGCTATGAGGTTGACCGCAAATTCAGGAAAGAAACTTACATCGCAAGTTGATACTGTCGCATACTATCGCTATTCCATCAAAACACACCGTATTTCAGAAAAAGATACTATTCTCCAAATCGTTAAAAAATATACTCAAAAACATCTCCGAAAAGGAGATATGGTAGTGATCTCCGAAAGGGTTGTTGCTATAACTCAAGGTAGGTCGATTCCAATCAAAGATATTAATCCTTCGTGGTGGGCGCAGAAACTTTATACATATGTTTATAAACATCCGGGGGGGATTGGTTTACGAAGTCCGTATACCATGGAGATTGCGATACGAGAAGCTGGGCTTTTAAGAATACTTTTAGCTGCATTTTTAGCGGTTATGACAAAACCCTTTGGGCTGCGTGGTGTTTTTTATCATGTTGCAGGGCATGGAGTAAATGCTATTGATGGCCCAACTCCATATACATTGCCCCCAGGTAACACAAGCGTTACTTTAGGACCAGAGAACCCAGAAAAAGTTTCACAGGAAATAGAAGATGCTTTGGGTTTTGGCGTCGTTATAATCGATGCGAATGATTATGGCGTAAGAGTTTTGGCGAAGTCGCATCGTATTGATTTATCAGATAATATGCTCCGTCGAATTTTTTCCGATAATCCCATGGGACAATCAGATGAACAAACTCCTATAATTATCGTTCGGAAAAAATCTTAGAATTCTTTATTATTCCAAAAACAACTCCTAACAATAACATATTCTGTTGCAGAGTAAGCCAGTAGTGATCGACGAAACCAGTCAGGATGATAACAAGAAGTACAGCATATAGTTTATTTTTTCTTAAGTTTCGTGCATATTTTATTATTGGTATTGCGACAAAAGCTGATATTACAAGACCGGCTTGCATTATAAATAGCACAAAGATATTATGTACAGGCTGAAGAAAAAAATGCGGATATGGGTTTGGGAATTGTGCATGAGCAAATAAGTGATGACCAAATCCTGTTCCTAATAAAATATTTTGTTTAAAAATGATAATACTTTCCTGTATTAATCGAACCCTTTTTTCGAGTGATAAAGGATCTGCATGCGTTTGTAAAAACATCGCTGAAACAAAAAATATAACTGTCATTCTTCCGATTAGACACGGGAGACACTTTTTTTTAAATAGTTGGGGGACGAGAGATAATGCCGTTATGAAAACATAAATAATAATTACCACTTTTGAAAAGGAAAGAAAAATGAGAAGACTTGAGACAAGAATAACTCCTTGTTTTATATATGACTTATCCTTGAGACTGAGTGCAAAAGCATACATCAAAAGATAGAATCCTCCCATACTATTGGGGTGGGAAAAAGTTCCATATGGCCTAAGAATTTCCCGATCAAAAAAAGATGCAGTTGCTATACCCGAAGTTGAGAGAGTGAAAAATCTTTCTCCTAAATAGTAAAAGGCTCCTTGCAAAGAGTGTTTGTAATAAAACTGAGCAGTAGAGAGAGTAAGCTCTACGAGACCTCCCAAGAATAATGGTGTAAGAATTGCCTGTTTCGTAATTTTAATGTTTCGAAAAATAAGAAATACGAGATATATTTCAAGAAATTTTAATGCTGTATAACCAGCAAGTAGCGGGTATTGTGAACTTAAAATATTAGT
>MFZX01000029.1 GCA_001788095.1 Candidatus Roizmanbacteria bacterium RIFCSPHIGHO2_12_FULL_37_23 | reverse complement strand
TCGAACGCATTTCAAAGAATCGTGTTAGCTCGCCCCGCCACGGCGGGGTTCGCTACTCCAGCGCGGCGCCCCCACCCGCCGCGCTTCCGTTATTTTTTGCGCGCGCGATTTTGCCCGCCTTCGGCGAGCATTAACGAATTAAAAATTTTCTTCGGTAAGCCACGACCAACCTTGAGAATTCCATCTTTTTCTGCTCTCTTCAATCATATTTTCTGCCGCTTGTTGAACATCTGTTCTAAACCGGCGTTGACTGATATCTCTAATCATCTTTAATTTTAAAAACCACTCTCTTAGTTTATCTTCACCTACTTGTTCTTTAGTATAACAAAGAATTGTTTCACCAGCGAACGCTCTTACATGAGAAGCAGGTTCTGGAACAAGAACGTCAACATTGCCAAAACTTACCGTCATTGTTGGCAACGCAAAAAATAGATCGCTTCCTTTTATAAAATCCCACACTCCTATTCCGTATGTTTGTGAAATCTCTCCTGCAATTTGTGCAGGAAGATTTATTTTAAAAGGATGAGGTATTTGCGTTTTGGGACCGGCGTATTTTTCTTGCCTGACTGAAATATCTATATGCGGTTGATCTCCTAACAATTCTGGGCCAAAAATTGGAATCCCTGTGTAACCAAAACCTGCTTCATCAACAAGTCGACAATCTTCTGTTTGAAGTCCCCACGTAAAAACCTTTTCTTCAAAAAATTTCCCAAGTTTGGGTTTTAATGATTCTAATATTTCCAGCTGTCTTTCTGGAGTGATGTTGTTTTCTCTCATCGAAAATATTATAACATATCTTATTGAAAAGTAAGAAAAAGTATTGTATTGTTCTATTATGGATACATATTTATCAGTAAAAGAGATCGCTAAAATTTTCAAGATTACCGAAGTAACAGTAAGAAGATGGATAAAGCGCGGCTGGTTGCAATCTATTAAAATTGGCAAAATGTATCGGATAAAAAGTAAAGATTTAGATAAATTGGGAAAACAAAAGAGATAGCTCATTAAAATTTTTGCGTTTTTCTTTGTTCCGCTTTCAGCGGAATGTCCGAGCCGACTTTTTCGGAAGCGCGGCGGGTGGGGGCGCCGCGCTGGAGTAGCGAACCCCGCCGTGGCGGGGCGAGCTAACACGATTCTTTGAAATGCGTTCGAATTTGTTCAAAAACGTTCACCAAAAAGGAAATCGAGTTGGAAGTGGGGGCAGCGCTGGCTGCGCCCCCCTACGCAGACAGCGCTGCAAAGGGGAAATTCAAATTCGCCGAGAGCCGCCGTAAAAAAAGAATGAAGAAAAACGCAAAAATTAAAGAACTCAAAGGAAACAAAAACATGATTAAATATATTTCATACTGCCGAAAATCAACTGACGAAAAAGATAAACAAGTTTTATCTATTGAAGCGCAAATTGCCGAACTCAAGGAGTTTGCCAAAAGAGAAAACTTATTTATCACCGAATTTATCACCGAAGCAAAAACCGCCAAAGTCCCCGGAAGGGAGCAATTTGCGGAGGTACTAAAGAAAATCGAGAAAGGCCAAGCCAACGGAATTTTATCATGGCACCCCGACCGTTTAGCCAGAAATTCTATTGACGGCGGAAAAATAATTTATCTTTTGGATACCGGCAAACTCCTTGATCTAAAATTCCCCTCGTTTTGGTTTGAAAGCACGCCACAAGGCAAATTTATGCTCTCAATCGCCTTTGGCCAATCAAAATATTATGTGGACAACCTATCCGAGAATGTAAAACGGGGAAATCGGCAAAAACTCCGTAACGGCGTTTGGCCAAGTAAAGCCCCTTATGGATATATCAATAATCCCAAAACGAGGGGAATAGATATTGATGAAGAAAAATCAAAAGTCGTTAAAAAGGCATTTCAGCTTTTTGCTGAAAGCGGAAGATCGTTTGTAGAGATTTCAAAATTCCTGCATAAATTCGGCATAAAAAAGTTAGATGGTGAACCGGTAAAAGTTGATCAAGTTAAAAACATGCTCACCAATAAATTTTATCTGGGCATTATAAATTATGCCGGAGAATATTATCAAGGCTCTCACAAAACCTTTATCAGCAAAAAGCTGTTTGACGAAGTCCAAAAACAAGTTGAAAAAATCGAAAGACCAAGAAACAAAGGACATGACTTTGCTTTTTCTGGTTTGGCAATTTGCGGCGAGTGTGGGGCCGCAATCACGGCGGAAACCCATACGAAAATTTATCCCAAAACCAGAGGTGAAGTCCAATATATTTACTATCGCTGTACTAAAAAACTAAAACCTTGTAATCAAAAATATATCAATGAGCCTAATCTTGAAGAACAATTAAGACAAATTGTCCGTGATTGCGGCTTGCACGAAGGCTGGGAACCATATTTTGAAAGGTGGATAATCGAAGCAAAAGAAAAAGACAAACTGACTGTTATTTCTGAAACAAATCAGGTAAATGACCGAATTCAAGAAGCCGAAGTCAAGCTTAACCGGCTTCTTGACGGTTATTTAGAGCAAGTTATTGAGCCGGAAATTTACAAACAAAAGAAGAACGAATTGTTTGACGAAAAACTAAAACTAGAGGAGAAAAAATCGCAAATTGCCAAAAACGGTAACTCTTGGCTCGAACCAGTCAGAGAATTCGTAAATTGCGCCTTACAGGCGCAAAAAATCGCGCGCGTAAAAAATAATTGCCATGATTTATCAATCATGGCAAAAAAAGTCGGCTCGAACTTCTTTTTAAGAGATCGGCGGCTCTCGGCGAATTTGAATTTCCCCTTTGCAGCGCTGTCTGCGGAGGGGGGCGCAGCCAGCGCTGCCCCCACTTCCAACTCGATTTCCTTTTTGGTGACCCCGACGGGATTCGAACCCGTGATCTCCACCTTGAAAGGGTGGCGTCCTAACCGCTAGACGACGGGGCCGATTCAAAGTTGCAATAAGTTCAAACCAGTTGAAATACGTTGGAATAGGTTCCTATATTCTAACATATAAGAACCACACTAAAAGAATCGCTACCTATTTCATCCTATTCAAACTTATTCTAATCTATATAGGCCTCGTTACACTTTCTTCCTCATTTTCTCAAGAAATTCCTGCGCTATTTCCTTCCCTCCTAATCCAAATGCCAGCCCTCCAGCCAATGAAATCATTATTACAATTCCTGTAAAGAGAATCCGAATAAGATCCTGCGCAACGCCCAGTTGATCAAGAACAACCAAAATAGTAAAGAACACTATTGCATATTTTGCAAGAGCAGCAAGTGTCCTGGCTGATGAGGCATCTATTGATTTCATTCCGTGACGAACAAGATCGTATGCAAGATTAGAGAATATAAGACCAACAAATCCTATAACAACAGCTACAATTACGTTTGGTAAGTAATACAATAGTTGTTGTAATACCTCTGTAACTTTTGGTAGTCCCCAGATTTCTGAAGCAGGAATTAAAAAGAGCAAAACCACTGCCCATCCGATAATTTCAACAACGATATCCCGCCATATTTTAATATCCTGATCATTGCCAAGTTTTGCATTTTTAATGATGGTACCAATTCTAAAAAAATTAGAGAGTGTTACAACAAGCTTTTTTACGATCTGTGAAAGAATTACACCAATTGAAAAGATAAGAATTCCTCCTACTAGATTTGGTAGATATACAAGAAAGCTTGTAAAAAAAGATTCAATTACAATTTCAAGTGAATTAAATAAAAACATAGCTCACCTCCTTCCTAACCTTAACAGGAGTATACTCAATTCTACTGACACTATCAACTCGGTTCAACATTTTGAAAATGTTTAAGAGACTTAAGACTCATGTCTGAGTTAAGTTCAATTGAAATTACCTCGATACGAAATTTTTTAAAGTGCAAGTCTTTCTCTTTTATATACATCAAAGCAGCCTGTTGAATTCTTTTAATTTTATAAAAACTGACAGATTCATACGGTCTACCAAATTTATTACTTGTTCTAGTTTTAACTTCTATAAAACAAAGTAAATCTTTATACGTGGCAATGATATCAATTTCACCATAACGTGTTCTAAAATTAGAGGAAAGAATAGAATAATGTTTAGACTTTAAATAGTTACGAGCAAGTTCCTCGCCATAAGCGCCGAGAGGCAGATTCATGAAGCGTATAAATTGTCTTTAATTTCTTTCTGAGATTTGCCCCTAATAAAATAAATTTTGGCTCTTTTTGATTTACCCTTCTTTTCAACCTCAATTTTTTCAATAAATGGTGAGATCACTGGAAAAATTCTTTCGACGCCTATGTTACTTCGTGTTACCTTGCGAACCGTAAATGATTTATTTTCTCCATGACCTCTGATCTTCATTAAAATACCTTCAAAAATCTGATTTTTCTTTTTATCTTTTTCCTTGAATGAATAGTGAATCTTTATAGTATCACCGACATTCATACTCACATCTTTTATTTTGATTGTGTTTGCCATAGAAAGCTATTGTAACATTTACATACTCTTTACACAAGCAGTAATGAACTCAAGAAACAGTGGATGTGGCTTTAGAGGACGGCTTTTATATTCAGGATGTCCTTGTATCCCAATATAAAAAGGGTGTTTATCTTTGGTTAGCTCTATAATTTCAGCCAGTCCCTCAACCTTAGAACGTGCTGAAATATGCATCCCTTCTTTTTCAAATGGTTGTGTATATTCATCATTAAATTCATATCTATGTCTGTGCCGTTCGCTTATCAGAAATTTCTCAGGTTTAATATACCCATCATGTGATGAATAGATTTCATCTGCGAATGATCCTTGCTTTATGATAGCTTCCCAAGCACCTAGCCTCATAGTTCCACCATATGCCCTTCTTTCGATTATTTCCTTTTGAGCAGGGATGATGTGAATAATAGGATCTGGAGTATTTGGATCGTTTTCCTCAGTGTTTGCTTTGTGCAATCCCAATACATCTCTGGCAAAGCTTATAGCCGCCAACTGCATACCATAACATAGACCTAGATAAGGAATTTTATGCTCTCGAGCATAGCTCGCTGCTTGAATCATACCTTCAGCTCCACGCTCGCCCCAACCTATTGGAACAATAATGCCATCTACTTTTTGTATAAATTTTTCTATGCCTTCTTTTTCCACCTTTTCAGCGTCAATCCAATCAACTTCAGATTCAATATTGTGCGCCCAACTTGCATGATCTATAGCATCGAATAAAGCTGCGTAGGAATCACGTAATTGATATTCACCTGTGGCAAAATACTTACCAACAATTGCTATTCGAATTTTCTTATTCTTTTTTACCTGTACCTTTTCAACAAATTTATTCCATTCGTTTAGTTGAGGTTGAATATGCTTAATGTTAAGTTTAAGTAAAATTCTTGCAGCAAGATTTTGTTTGTGTAAAATCAAGGGAATTTCATACACAGAACTAACGTCATAACTTGTCATAACATCTTCTTCCATAAGATTACAAAACAAGGAAAGACGCTCTTTACGACGTTTATCTAATGGCTTGTGTGATCGGGCTATGAGGATATCAGGCTGAATTCCTAAGGAATTTAGAGTTCTCACCGAAAGTTGAGCAGGCTTGGTTTTTGGCTCACCAAGATGCTGCGGATTAGGAACATAACTCACATGAATATGTAAAACATCTCCTGGCTTTCTAAACGAAAGCATACGAGCCGCCTCATAATATAAAGCGTTTTGATATTCGCCCACTGTCCCTCCTAGCTCAATAAGACCTATTTCCCCGCCCTGATCTTTAATAACTTTGTCAATACGGCGTAGTATTTCGTCTGTTACATGAGGAATCGCCTCAACATCTTCTCCATCATATTCAAATCTTCTTTCTTTATCTATTACATACTTATAAATTTGACCGATAGTAATAAAATTACCACGCGACATATTTTGGTCAAGAAATTTCTCATAGCTTCCTATATCCATATCAGCTTCAGTGCCATCTTCACATAAAAATACATCTCCATGTTCAATTGGATTTATAGTGCCTGCATCAATATTTAAATAATTCTCGCATTTTATAGGAACGACTTTATGACCAGAAGATTTAAGAAGTAGGCCTATTGATGCAGAGGTAATACCTTTCCCAAGACCAGAAATAACTCCACCGGAGATAAATATGTATTTAGGCATAAGAAAGCATAATAAATAGAGGAGTAAAAATCAATAGCATGCTATGTCTTTGATATAATAATCAGATCTCTGTCCATTCGGGACTAGGGAGTACGTTGACAATCGTGACTTCGCAAAAGTCGCAGAAAGGACCTATCGTGTCTTCCGCAAGCACGCAGGATTACGTCTCCGAGGAGGGGACCCTGCAACACAAGATCGCTGTGCTCGTTCTGGTCGTGTCGCCCCTTGTTGGACTGGTCTACGCCCTCTACACCCTGTGGGGAGATCGAGCAACTTGGCTCGACGTAGCTCTCCTTATCGGGGGGTGGCAACTGACCGGACTGGGCGTCACTATCGGCTTCCACCGCATGCTGACCCACGACGGGTTCAAGGCAAAGTGGTATGTGAAAGCATTCTTCCTAGCGCTGGGCTCCATGGCATTTGAGGGAGCTGCTGCGATATGGAAGGCTATCCATACCATCCACCATAAGTACTCAGACAAGGAAGGCGACCCACATAGCCCGCTCCAGGGGTTCTGGTACGCCCACATGTGGTGGCTTTTCACCGGACCTACGCCTGCGGAACGTCGATACGCGCGCACCTTCATGTCGAAAGACCCCATGCTGGCCTTTTTCAGTAAAACGTTCCCGCTGTGGTGCGTCGTCAGTCTGGTGGTTCCGTTCCTCATTGGAGGAATCTCCGGATACTGGGGCAACACGCATGCGTGGAGCTGGGGCTCTGCATGGCAGGCATTCGTCTGGGGTGGACTCGTCCGCGTTGGTCTTACCAACCACGCAACATGGAGCGTGAACTCAGTCTGCCACACATGGGGATCCAGAATGTTTATTACGAGCGATCGAAGTATGAACAACTGGATCGTCGCGCTTTTCTCAGCAGGGGAAGGATGGCATCACAACCATCACAGATTCCCGAGAAGTCCTCGGCATGGCCTCGCATGGTATCAGTTCGATCCTTCGTGGATCGTTATCTGGTGCATGTCCAAGGTCGGTCTTGTGTGGGGACTTGAGGAGACGCTACCGAACTGGAGGTCGGAAGTGCTCTCCTAGAGGAAGCGAAAGCGAAGTCACGAGGGTGAAGAACAAGCTGTAGGCAGCTTATTTTGCGGTTTGGCCACCTGCGTGCCATATTCCGCGAGTCAGCTCGCCTTTGTTTTTCATCTTCGTCCTTTGAAGATAACATTTATTCAGAGGACGGGGATGAAGATTCAATTTCATTCAATTTCCACGCAGCAAAATCACATTTTGGATAGTTAGAACAACCATAAAATCTTTTCTTTCTTTTGGTAAACCTCACAATGATGTCCCCGCCTTTACATTTAGGACATTTTTGATCCACTTTCTGCATAAAATTCTTAGTGTATTTACAATTCGGATAATCAGAACAGGCTAAAAATTTCCCAAACTTAGAAAACCGAATAACTAATGGATGTTCAGATTCAGGGCATTTTTCATTTGTTTCTTCTTGTACATCAATATGACCTTTACTGTTCTGTTCTTTAACGATGTTTTTCTCAAGAGGTTTATAAAACTCGGTGAGAGTTTTTATCATATCGTGTTTGTTTTCTGCAATTTTATCGAGCTTATCCTCCATTTCAGCAGTAAAATCAACGGTAAAAAGATCAACAAAGGCTTTTGAGAGATAATCACTCACAGCTTTACCCAAAATAGTAGGAAAAAATCTACCCTCCATTTTTTCTACATAATTTCTCGTTTCAATAGTAGAAATTATCGGAGCATAGGTTGACGGTCTCCCTATTCCACGTTTCTCGAGTGTTTTAATAAGCGATGCCTCAGAATACCGAGGCGGGGGTTGTGTAGCAGATTCAACAAAATCTATATTATTGAGACTAATTTCATCTCCTTCTTTCTTGGAAAATGTGATTGTTCCGTATTCAATTTTTGGATAAAGTTTAAGATACCCGTCAAACATTACTTGTTCTTGCTTTGTTTTAAAAATATATCCTTTCTTGCCTTTAATGCTTATCGATAATGTTTTGATTTGAGCATCTTTCATTTGTGTTGCAAGTGCTCTATTTAGAATAATACTGTAAAGTCGCTCGTGTCTACTTGTTATACCTTTTTCTCCAGAAATCTGGCGAGTAACATCGGTTGGTCGTATTGCCTCATGAGCTTCCTGAGCACTTTTCGTAGAAGTTTTATATAATCTTGGGCTTTCAAGAACATACTGATTTCCATATTTTTCTCTAATAAATTCTGATGCTTGCTGAATAAATTTTGGGGAAATAGTTACAGAATCAGTCCTATGATAAGTGATCATACCTTTTTCATATAAATTCTGAGCAAGTCTCATGGTCTGCTTGGAAGAATATCCCAGTTTTCTTGCTGCGTCTTGCTGAAGTGTTGATGTTATATAAGGAGGAGCAGGACTTCGAGAAGAAACTTTTTCTTGAATGCTTTCTATAGAAAACGTATCTGATTCAATATCTTTAGTCAGACTTTCAACATCCTTTTTGAGAATAGACGTTTTGGTGTATGTATAATCTCCATCAAATAGATTGACGGTAAATTTTTGTTCGTATTTCTGGTCATCTTTTGCATGGAGTTGAGCCTCAAGAACATCATCTCCTGTATCGTCGCTCTTAAAACGTCCAGTACCCCTAAAGAAGACTTCTGATGCAAATTTTTCAATTTCCTTCTCCCTCTCGACGATAAATCTTAACGCAACGGTCTGAACCCTACCTGCGGAAAGCCATCTCTTTCCTATTTTCTTCCATAAAAGAGGGGAGAGCTTGTATCCTACAATTCTATCGAGAATACGTCGAGTTTGTTGAGCGTCAATTAAGTTAAAATTTAACTCGCGAGGTAATTTTAAAGCTTCTTCTAAAGCGTCTTTGGTTATTTCATGAAAAACAATTCTTTTAAGTTTATTCTGTTTCTTAAGTGTGCTCTGTGGCCAATCCTCTTTAATATATCCAAGAATTTGAGCGATATGATAGGCAATTGCTTCCCCTTCTCTGTCCGCGTCAGTTGCAAGAATGATAGAAGATGCTTTCTGAGCTTGCTTCTTAATTTTTTCAATGGTTTCTTTTTTTTCCTCGTTTAAAACATAGTCTGGCTTGAAACCATGCTCAAGGTCTATTCCTATTTTTTTTTGCGGCAAATCTCGAACGTGACCAATGGTAGCTTCGACCTGATATTCGTTGCTCTTAAGATACTTATTAAATGTATTTGCTTTGGTCGGAGATTCTACAATGATTAGATCCATATTAGGTATTAGGTATTAGGTATTTCGTTTTAGGTATTACGTATAATGCCATAGGAAACTTGCCCATGTCTCTTGATAGTAATAAAAGATAAAACAAATTGCAATAGATCAAATACAGGGGGTCAAAAGAATTAGATCCTTAATACATAATACGTAATACATGCTATTCTTAAGTTTCAATTTGCGGGATATTGAATCATCCATTAGTACGCATAGGCTAAATCCATTACTGGACTTACACCATGCGCCTATCAACCCGGTCATCTACCGGGGGATTTATCCCCGATTAAATCGGGGGTGGATTCCTCATCTTAAAGTAAGCTTCGTACTTGAGATGCTTTCAGTACTTATCTCATAGGAATATAGCTACTCAGCAATGCCCTTATAGGACAACTGATACACCAGGGATTCCCTCTTCTCGGTCCTCTCGTACTAGAGAAGAGCCTTTTCAAGAATCCAAACGCCTGCACCGGATAGAGTCCGAACTGTCTCACGACGTTCTGAACCCAGCTCGCGTACCGCTTTAATGGGCGAACAGACCAACCCTTGGGACCTGCTACGGCCCCAGGATGCGATGAGCCGACATCGCATGATAATCCATTATTACTAATGGCGCGGACTATATCTTCACCCAGATATCTGAAATCTGGGGGTGACGTATTAGCTCAATTTTTTATTGAACTCTCCCCGATTAAATCGGAGAAGTCTCTACGGGGTCATAACTCAAGTTTATACTTCATTGAAGGTATAAGATTTTTACCAATAAGATCATGTAATCTTGGTAAGCTAGATTTTAGAAAACGAATTCTAAAATTAGCCATCTCCAAGAATAGACCCTATGATAACAGATTTTTGAGCTCGAGTTAGACTTCCCACGGTATTGTCCATAATAACGATGATATTCTATCATCGGGCATTTATGGAGTCCACCGTTATAAGTCACATTTTTTTATCAGTATTGCTACTGAAGGCACCCCAATTATTTGGCTCATAAGGTGCCGAACCTCCCCGTCGATGTGAACTCTTAGGGGAGACCAGCCTGTTATCCCCGGGGTAGCTTTTATCCGATAAGCCCCACCGGTAATCATAACCGATCGGGGGATCACTAACGCCTCCTTTCGGATCTGCTCGGATTGTATTCCTCACAGTTAAGCTGGCTTATGCGTTTACACGTACATTCCGATTTCCATCCGGAAAAAGCCAACCTTTGCGCTCCTCCGTTACCCTTTTGGAGGAAACCGCCCCAGTTAAACTGACCACCTACTACTGTCCCCCGATTAAATCGGGGTAAGACTCAAAATTATCAAAGAGAGGTGTTTCATTGGTGTCCGGCATTGCTGCCAAAACTCCCTCCTACGCTAGACAGTTAATAATTTCTTGTCAATAATAAGCTTCAGTAAAGCTCCCGGGGTCTTCTTGTCCTGGTGCAGGAAGGCCGCATCTTCACAGCCATTTCAATTTCGCCGAGCAATGGTTCAAGACAGTTTCCATCTTATTACGCCATTCATGCAGGTCGGAACTTACCCGACAAGGGACTACGCTACCTTAGAACTCTCAGAGTTAGAGCTGTCGTTCACCGGAGCTTGAATCAGAGCCTTTCCCGATATTACTTTCGTGATATCGGGATTAACCCCGATCCTTAACTTACCGGCACTGGACAGGCCTCACCCCCTATACTTCCCGTTTCCGGTTTGCAGGGAGCTGTGTTTTTGGTAAACAGTTAGATGGAAATCATTTGCTGTGTCCCGCCAAAGGCGGGAAGGACATCTCCAAAGTTACGTCCAGCTGATTTGCCGAGTTCCTTGAACCACCATTACTCGATTGCCTTAGTATACTCTACCAGTCCACCTGTGTTGGTTTGCGGTACGGATCCTTATAAAACTCCTTTTATACCTTTTCCCGGAAACTTAACGCATCGAGCTCCCCCAATAAAATCGGGGTCGCATTCATGGCTCGGTCCCACCAATTGGTGGTGCTTACCATTTAGACCCTCATATAGAAGGCTTCGATTATCAGATTTCGTTAGTATAAAAGTAGTAACGCTTTATAAAGAGTAGCTGAATATTAACAGCTTGGACATCGAGACTCGCCTATCGGCAGAGCCCTTAGATCCGACTAACCCTCAGCCGATGTACGTTGCTGAGGAAACCTTGGACATACGGCATCCCGCATTTTCAGCGGGAGAATCGCTACTTATGCCAGCATTCTCACTCCCGTTAACTCCAACCCACCTTACGGTAGATCTTCATCGTACACGGGACGCTCCCCTACCACACTTGTGCAAAGCACAAGCATCTCCATCTTCGGTAGATTATTTAAGCCTCGATCATTTTCGGCGCAAGACCTCATCCCCGATTAAATCGGGGCTATTACGGTGAGCTGTTACGCTTTCTTTAAAGGATGGCTGCTTCTAAGCCAACCTCCCGGCTGTCTTTGAAATCTCACTACCTTTCCCACTTAATAACCATTTAGAGACCTTAGATGGGAGTCTGGGCTGTTTCCCTTTCGACCACGCTAGCTTATCCTAGTGAGTCTGACTCCTCCCGCCAAAACACGACTGTATTCAGAGTTTGATTAATCCAAATTGTACTAGACTCTCTGGACTATTCAGTGCTTTACCCCAGGTGTTTTATGAGCAGGAAGGCTATACCTAAATATATCTCGGGGAGAACCAGCTATCTCTGGGTTCGATTAGCATATTACCCCTAACCACAGGTCATCCCATATCATTTCACCGATAACGGGTTCGGGCTTCCTCCCGCCTTTCGGCGGGATTCACCCTGCCCATGGTTAGATCACCCAGTTTCGGGTCTTTCAAAAGCTACCAACGCCCTATTCAGACGTTCCCGCCTTTCGGTGGGATTGCTTTCGCTATGGCTACCCAACTTTTTATTGGTTAACCTTAAGCAGCTCTTGAAAACTCGCTGGCTCATTCTTCAATAGGCACGCGATTACCCCGATTAAATCGGGGCTCTCACTGCTTGTTAGCTAGCGGTTTCAGGTTCTATTTCACTCCCCTCGCCGGGGGACTTTTCACCATTCCCTCACGGTACTGGTTCACTATCGGTTAATTTGAGTATTTAGCCTTAGAGCATGACCGCCCTAGCTTCCCACAAGGTTTTCCGTGTCCCGTGGTACTTGGGAAATTCCGCTTACACTTTTCTTCTTTTAACTACAAGACTATCACTTTCTTTGGTTGTCCTTTCCATGACATTCATCTAGAAAAAAAGTGTAGGTATGCAGACTCCCGCAACCCCCCGATTAAATCGGGGTTTAGGCTCCTCCGCTTTCGCTCGCCGCTACTGACGGAATCTCGCTCAACTAAACTTGCGTCTAATTGAGACATTTTGATTTCTTTTCCTCCGGTTACTGAGATGTTTCAGTTCACCAGGTATCCTCCCCCGATAAAATCGGGGGTCACTGATATTACTATCAGTGGGGTTATCCCATTGGGAAACCGCCGATTGTAATGTCTGTTAGGAGACTTATCGACGATATCGTGTCCATACACACGTCCTTCCTCGGCTCAAATTACCTAGGCATTCACCACTAGCTTTAATTACAATATCCCGCAAATCAAAACTTAAGATTTGATTTGCATTAATTAATTGCGTTCTTCCTGTTTAATTGTCAAAGTGCGGTGGACCCGAGGGGATTTGAACCCCTGACCTCTCGGATGCAAACCGAGCGCTCTGGCCAGCTGAGCTACAGGCCCAAAAAGGTTAAAATAGACTCAACTTATTCGTGCACTTACTTAAATCAACACAACTTTCGCTGTTGATCGAAGGCTGATAGGAGACGTTTGTGCACGCTCCGAATGCCTAGCGACACTGCTTAGTTCTATTAAGCATAAAATAGGTAGTGTTATGGTATCAAATACAGTAAAGCTTGTCAACAGTTTTTAAAATTAATTCGTCATCCCTGAAGCTACAGGAGAATCTTAATTTGTATTAATGGATTTTTTGCGCTTTATTTTTCCAAAGACTTTAAGATCGATCATAGAGCGACGAAGAGTTTGAAGCGCCTGCTGGCGCTGTGTTTCGTCTGAAGTCTCAGTGAGCAATCTCTCAGCTTTCTCCCTCGCTTTTCTGACCTCGGCTTCATCAATCTCATCTTGTCCGTATGCTCTTGAAACTAAGAGATTAATTTCTTTTCCATTAGTTTGAAGATATCCACCGCCAATTGAAAAAAAGGATTCTCCTTTATTCTCATCTTCAATTCTTACGATTCCCTCCTTCAACAAACTAAAAAGTTTTGTATGTCGTGGCAAAACAGTAAATTCTCCATCAGCTCCTGGAGCTGTGACAGAACGGACTTCATGCTCAAGTACCACCTTTTTTGGAGTAATTATTTTCAAGTGAAGCATATTTATATTTTAACCTCATCAATCGATCCGATCATATAAAATGATTGCTCGGGGACAGAATCATGAGTACCATCGATTATTTCTTTAAATCCTCTAACTGTATCTTCAACAGCTACATATTTTCCAGGTGTAGCAGTAAATTGTTCTGCGACAAAGAAAGGCTGAGTGAGAAATCGCTGTATTTTACGAGCTCTGCTAACTATTTTTCTATCTTCATCAGAAAGTTCTTCGACTCCAAGAATCGCTATAATATCTTGTAAATCTTTATACCTTTGTAGGATTTTAAGAACTTCTTGAGCCACGTTATAATGATCTTTTCCAACAATCTCTGGATCAAGAGCTCTTGAAGATGATGTTAATGGGTCAATGGCAGGATAAAGAGCTTGTTCAGCTAATGCTCTCTCAAGACTTACGGACGCATCTAGGTGAGCAAAAGTCGCAACAGGAGCTGGATCTGTGTAGTCATCGGCTGGTACGAAAACTGCTTGCATTGATGTTATCGATCCTTTTTTAGATGACGTAATACGTTCCTGCAAAGCGGACATTTCTGAAGCCAATGTTGGCTGATAACCGACTGCCGATGGTATTCTCCCAAGGAGAGCTGATACTTCTCCTCCTGCCTGGGCAAACCGGAACATATTATCTATAAAAAGAAGCACATCCTGTCTCTGCTCATCTCGAAAATATTCTGCCAATGTAACGCCAGTCAGCGCGACACGGAGTCGGCTACCTGGAGGTTCATTCATCTGTCCAAAAACAAGTGACGTCTTAGATAAAACGCCACTTTCAGTCATTTCTCGGTATAAATCGTTACCTTCGCGAGTTCGTTCACCTACACCTGTAAATACTGAAACTCCTCCATGCTCTGTGGCAACATTTCTAATAAGTTCTTGAATAAGTACTGTTTTTCCTACACCCGCTCCTCCATAAACCGCAATTTTTCCACCCTTGATAAATGGCGTGAGTAAATCTACTACTTTAATTCCCGTCTCAAATACAACTTGATTTACAGATTGATCTATAAAACTAGGGGCTTTCTTATGTATTGATGATGTATGTTTCACTTTTATTGGCTTCATACCATCAATAATGTTTCCAAGAACATCAAACATTCTTCCAAGCGTTTCTTTACCAACAGGAACAGTAATTGCTTTTCCAGAATTTTCCGCTATCATACCTCGTTTTAATCCGTAGGTAGAACCCATTGAAACAGTCCGGACTCTACCCTCTCCTAAAATTGCTTGTACTTCGAGTACGAGGTCGATATTATCCTGCTTAACATGTAAAGCATCATACACTCGTGGTGTAAAGTGTTCATCGAATTCAACATCTACAACAACACCTCTGACTTCGATTATTTTTCCATGGTTATTTATCATATGATCTGTGTTTCATAATACGTAATACTTAATACGTTATACGTAATACGTAATTCCTAATACCTACGAGGTAGCTGCAACCATATCAAGTAATTCGTTTGTAATTTGTGTTTGTCTAAGTTTATTTCCTAGTAATGTCAGGTTAAAAATAAGTTCTGTGGCATTGTCTGTAGCACTTTTCATTGCCATCATGCGTGCAGAATGTTCTGCGGCTTCACTGTCACGAATGGCTCCACGTATCTTTTCTTTTAAATAATCATCAATAAGTGGTTTGAGCAAATCGCTTCCTGATGGTTCAAGCAAATAATCAGCTTCTGCCGTTCTTATTTCCTTATTTTCTTTATCAAGCTGTTTTATTTCTGTGATAGGTAATAGTTTTTCAATTGTTGGTTCATTTTTAAAGGAGGTTATAAATTTGTTATAAATAACAAACACCTTACTATATTGGCCACTAACATATCTCTCTTCTATAACTGAGAAAACAGCTGAAACATTATCAATAAAAGGAATTTGGCTTGAAAAATCAGCTATAATTTTGGTCCTAGTTCGTGTTATAAACTCTGCAGCTTTCTTACCTATCACGATAAAATCAGCTGTTGTTAAATCTTGCTTATCAAGTACTTCTTTGAAAAGGTACGAATGGAATGATCCGCATAAACCTTTGTTTGATGAGATGAGGATACAAAGACTTCTACTTCCTACAGTTGTTTCGATCCATGGTATTTTACTTTCCTTTAACATAGATTTGCTACTTAACACCTCAGAAATTACCTCATCTAGCATCGCACGATATTCTCTACCCTCTAGAGCTTCCCTCTGTGATTTTCTCATTTTTACTGCAGAAACCATTTGCATAGCATTTGTTATTTTTTTTACATTTTGAACTGTTTTCGCTTTTTTTCTGACTTGTCTAAAATTCATGTCATTTTTTCTCTACATTACTGTAATGTAAATTCATAAATTCTTCAGTCACTTTTTTTAATTGTTTCTCAATTTTTTCATCAATAGATTTTTGAGTACTTATTGCTTCCAATATTTTTTTATGAGAAAGTTCCATGAATTCAATAAATTTTGATTCAAATTCCTTGATCTTATCTGTTGGGATACTATCAAGATAACCTTTCCCTCCGGCCCAAAAGACCACTACTTGTCGGGCAAGATCGTATGGTTGATTTTTTGACTGAATAAGAAGTTGAGTCATCCGAGCTCCTCGATCAATAAATTTCTTGGTTTCTTCATCGAGCTCGGATTCAAATTGTGCAAATGCTGCAAGCGCACGATATTGTGCTAAATCGTTTTTTAACTTTCCTGCAACGGTTTTCATTGCCTTCGCCTGAGCTGTACTACCGACTCGAGATACAGAAAGTCCAACATTAATAGCAGGACGAATTCCCGCATTAAATAAATCAGATTCAAGATATATCTGTCCATCCGTAATCGAAATTATATTTGTAGGAATATATGCCGAAACATCACCTTCTTGTGTTTCGACTATAGGAAGTGAAGTTATTGATCCTCCTCCGATTTTATCATTGAGTCGACAGGATCTCTCCAATAATCGAGAATGAAGGTAAAAAATATCACCAGGGTAAGCTTCTCGTCCTGATGGTCTCCTAAGAATAAGTGAAACTTGCCTATATGCCCAAGCATGTTTCGAAAGATCATCATAAACAATCAGTACATCTTTTCCTTTGCTCATAAAGTACTCTCCAATGGTAGTTGCTACATATGGAGCAACATATTGCATTGATGCGGGATCAGAAGCAGATGCAGCAACAATGATACTGTATTTCATTGCTCCTTCACGCTGGAGTAAATCACTAAGGATTGCAGTACTGGATAATCTTTGCCCAATAGCACAATATATACAAATCATATTTTGATCTTTTTGGTTCAGAATAGTATCTACAGCAACAGTCGTTTTACCAGTTCTTCTATCTCCAATAATTAATTCTCTTTGACCTCTCCCTATTGGGATAAGTGCATCTATTGCTTTAATGCCAGTTTGTACAGGTTGGTTCACAGATTGTCGTTCGATGACTCCAGGTGCAATTGGATCTATAAAGGCTTGTTGTTTTGCCTTAATCTTCCCTTTACCATCAATTGGCTCTCCAATGCCATTAACTATACGACCGATATAATCTTCGGAAATTGGAATTTTAAATACATCTCCCGTCCCTTTTACGATATCGCCTTCCTTAATTTTTTCAAAATCTCCAAATACAATCACACCAACGCGATCCTCAAATAAGTCAACTATCATCCCTCTGTTACCACTCCCAAACTCAACCATTTCACCATACGGTGAATCATAAAGACCATCAATAAATACGATTTCATCTTTTACTTCTACGACATAACCTATATTTTTTTTCGTTGTTCGAGGTTGTGCTGATTTAATTTCTTTTTCAACCTCTCGAATTATCTCGTCTACAACTTTCATATAATTATTTAACTTCCTTGGATTGTGTCTAAAACTTGTGACATTCTACCTTTTACTGAAAAATCTAAAATGGTTGAACCATCTATAATAATTAATCCTCCTAATATCCTTGGATCTACTTCGTTTGTAATGTGTCCAACACTGAGATAAGGAATTGATTGTTTGAGAGATTTTATTTCCTCGGTAGTCAGGTTATATGGAGTCTTTACGATTATCTCCCTAAATTCGGGTTTTTTGATCTGTTGTAAGAGCGCTTTTTTGAGTTTTAATCGCAATTTTTTATCAATTTTCATATACTTTTGTCTTCTTGAGCTGTTTTAGTAGATGACTGAGCATATCTTTTTGACGTTTTTCATCAATAAATTCCGAAAGCACTTTTTCAGTGAGTACTTGACTTGTTTCAATAACTCGACCCTTGACTTCGTCATATAGTTTTTCTCTTTCTTTATTAATATCTTCATGAGCTTTCTGTCTTATCTCAACAATTTCATGCTGAGTTTTATCTAGAATCTCTTGTTTCTTCTTAAGCGCAGTGCTTTCAGCTTCTTTAATAATTTTAAGAGCGCGTGCCTGGGCGTCTTCGACCATCTCTCGCTCCTTAGCCTCTAGAGAAAGCTCCTTTTCCTGAAGTTCATGAAGAAGACGATCTTTTTCCTCTTCATTTTTTACTTGGTCCTTAAGGTATTTTTGAAAGGGTTTATACATAAACTTCTTAAAAATAAATGCAAAAAGGACAAAGTTAATAATTTGTGCAAACAAGAGTTTTATATCTATTCCAAGTGCTTCCATAAACTTTGGTTATGTAAACTTCAAAATTAATGATACAACGAGCGCGTAAATCGCTATTGCTTCAGCGAAAGCAATTGCTAAAATCATCGTTGTTCGAATTGAGGATTCTGCTTCAGGGTTTCTACCCAGAGCTTCCATCGCTTTACCTCCAATAATACCTATGCCAATTCCTGGGCCTATTGCTCCCAAACCAATTGCTAGTGCTGTTCCAAGTTGTTTTACTGCTTCTACATCCATCAATATTTCACCCCCATTTCGTGTATCTTTCTAATGGTGTTCTGCTGTAGCAACACTAATAAATACGGCTGCCAACATCGAAAATACTAATGCTTGTATAAATCCAACAAAAATTTCAAGAACTAAAAATGGAAACGATGCCAATGCTGGTATCAAAAAAGCTACAACCGTAATCAATACCTCACCTGCGAATATATTACCAAATAATCGGAATGCAAACGATATGATTTTAGAAAATTCTGAAATAATTTCAAGAATTCCTGTAAAAAAAGCTATTGGATTTCCCAGGGAAATAAACTTTTTTAGATAATTAAATCCTAGAAACTTAAATCCATAAAACTGAATAAGAACAAATGCAGTCAAACCTAATCCGAGCGTTGTGTTTAGATCAGCTGTAGAGCCTCTTAAAAGTGGGATCGTTTCCGTTCCTTCTCTTATAATAATGCTCCCAACCCCAGGAAACAGCCCAAGCCAATTCGACAGAATGATAAAAAGAAATAGAGAAGCAAAAAATGGAAAGAGTTCATCAGTTTTTTCTTTTGATATTGGCTTAAAAAGATCATATAGTTTAGAAATAAGGAAGCGAACGAAGAAAACGAGTTTGGAATGACCTGACATACTCGCGTAGTAAAAATAAACACTCAGTATAAAAAAAACGATGACAATGCTTGTGCTCGTTATGAGCGAATTAGTTACAGGAAAACCAAGAAAATGAAATACTATTTCCGGTTTGATACTTATGTGTATCATGACAAATTTTTATTTCGATTCGCTCCGTACTAGCTTTATCAAATTATAGAATGTTGATACTACTCCAATAATCAAAAGCAATACGGTAAAGAATGGTTTTGTATTAAAATAAAGATCTATTCCAAAACCAATAAAAGCTCCCAGTATCAAAGGAGCTACTAAATAATAACCGATATTTGAATATTTTGCAATAAGGAAAAGATTATTCTGTTTTTTCCTAGCAATCTTCTCTTTTTGTTTAGGAATTACATTAAAATCCTTATCAATCTCAAAATCACGCATCATCTTTTCGTCGTTGCTAAATCAATAACATTATCAACGACTATAGTCAGTCCATCTCCTCTTTCATTAATGCGTCCTTTAAGAAGCACTGTTGTATTTTCAATCCAAATATTTTTTGTCGATGCATAAATTTTCGGAAAAACTACAGTATCGACAGATCCTGTTTCATCGAAAACTGATACAAATGCCATTCTATTATTTCCTTTTTTTGTGGTAACCTTTCTTACTTGACTAATATTTCCTGCAATAATATGTGTAGAACCAATATCATCTTCGCTTATTTCTCCAATTTTTTTAGTTACTTTTCTTGCAATGATATCATGATATTGGCTCAATGGATTGGTACTAATGGTAAAGCCAATAACTTCTTTTTCCATAAGTAACAATTCGTCTTCAGAAAATTCCTGGATATTTTCCAAATCAGAATCTGATAATCGTTGATCACGTTTTGCGCCAAAAAGATCATATTGACCTGATTCGACTTGTTTTTTTTGAGACGATGCTTCGTTTAAAGCTTTCGGGTAGTAGGTAAGCAAAGACGCTCTTGTTCCAAAAGAATCAAATGCACCTGACTTAATGAGACTCTCAACTGTTTTTTTGTTCACTCGTCTAACATCAACACGAGATAGAAAATCTCTAAGACCAATGAATATATTTTGTGATCGGGCCTCAAGCATTGATTCTATTGCAGATTTTCCAACGTTCTTAATTGCAGAAAGACCAAAGCGGATAGATTCCTTCTCGATTGAGAAATCATATTCGGATTTATTGATATCTGGAGGTAGTACATTGATCTCCATCGACCTGCACTCTTCAATGGCTTGAAACATTTTGGCTTCTCTTTGTGCTCCTGCGGCGCCTTGCAATTCAGCAGTCAATAGTGCAGTCATATATTCGACCGGATAGTTTGCTTTCATAAATGCAGTCCAATATGCAATAAGAGCATAGGATGCTGAGTGAGGTTTGTTGAATCCGTAAGCCGCAAATTTTTCTATAAAGTTAAAAATCTGTTCAGCCAATTTTTTTGTATAACCTTGAGATACAGCTCTCTCAATAAACTTCATTCGTTCTTTTCTCATGAGCGCTTTCTTCTTCTTTCCCATGGCCATTCGTAATGCATCTGCCTCACTCATTGAATATCCTGCAATTTTGTGTGCGATTTCCATAACTTGTTCTTGATAAACAAGAACACCATATGTTTCTTGTAAAACTGAAACTAAATCTTTATGCAAGTACCGAATACTTCTTTCACTTTTCTTTCCCTTGAGAAAGCTTGGTATAAGATCCATTGGTCCAGGTCTGTACAAAGCAACCATTGCTGTTATATCAGAGAGTTTTGACGGCTTTAGATCTTTTGCTAGTCTGCGCATTCCACGCGATTCAAGCTGGAATACTCCTATTGTTCTTCCATCTGAAATAAGTTTATATGTCTTTTCATCATCAAGAGAGATATTATGAATATCAATGTGTTTATGTAACTTTTTTTCTACAAATGCTAACGCATCCTCAATGATAGTTAAATTTCGGAGACCTAAAATATCTATCTTCATTAAACCAACCGCTTCATTGTTAGAAACCGCATTAAGGTCAAGACAATACATATCGTATTGCGTTATTATCTTTCCGGCTTTTGCTTCTCTTTGCAAAGGTACATATTCTAGAAGAGCCTTATCTGCTATTATTACGCCTGCCGCGTGCACAGAAGAATGACGAGCTACTCCTTCAAGTTTCCGAGCAATATCAAGCACTTTTTTTACATCTTCTTCCTGAGCATATGCAAGCTTAAGAGTAGAACTTTCCTCAAGTGCTTTATCGATAGTGATGGCAAATCCTTGTTTTCCTTGAGGCATCATCTTGGCAATTCTGTCACCTTGACTATATGGAAGACCAAGTGCTCGCGCAACATCTCGAACAGCTAAACGAGCTTCCATTCTTCCAAATGTAATTATTTGTGCGACTTTATCTCCCCCATATTTGTTTGTTACATATGCTAATACTTCATCGCGACGTTTATCTGCAAAATCTATATCAATATCAGGAGGAGTTGGCCTGTCTGGATTTAGAAATCGCTCAAAAGGAACATTGTAATCAAGTGGATTAATATCAGAAATTGCCAGCACATACGCAACTAGTGATCCTGCAACTGAACCTCTACCTGGGCCAACTGCAATCCCATTTTTTTTAGCCCAGTTTACAAAATCTTGAACAATGAGAAAATATGTTGCATAACCTTTTGTACAGATGATATTTAACTCGTATTCTAGCCTTATCTTTGCTTCTTCTGTTATCTGCAAACGCTTTTCAGTTCTTTCTTTGACCATCTCCCTCAGATGTTCTTCAGGACTTTCCTCTTCTGGTAATGGATAAATAGGCAATATCCATTTACCATGTGGAACATCCACATCACACATATCTGCAATCTTTTGTGAATTCTCAATTGCCTCGGGTAAATCAAGAAACAACCCCTGCATTTCTTTTTCTGTTTTAAAATAAAATTCTGGAGTGTTAATCATAGTCAAGGGTCTATCTTCATAAATGGTATGTGATGTTTGAATACAGAGAAGAACCTCCTGAGCATAGGCATCGTCTTTATCGAGATAGTGAACATCATTGGTAGCCACTATTGGAATAGAATATTTTCTGGATAGATGTATCAGTTGATTGTTTATATCATCCAACTCGTCGATTCCTGGTATACGTTGGATTTCAATATAAAAATCTTCTCCAAATATATCTACATATCTTTTTAAGAGTTTCTCAGCCTTGTCTTTTTGACCATCTCTGAGTGCGCTTGGGATTTCAGCATTTAAACATCCTGACAAAGCAATAATGCCTTCATGATGTTCTTCCAGTAGCTCAAAATCAATGCGTGGTTTATAATAATATCCTTCTAAATGTGCGAGTGTGGTAAGTCTCATGAGGTTTTTATACCCTTCTAGATTTTTGGCTAAAAGTGTAAGGTGAAACTGGTCATTACCTAGCTTTTTATTTTTATCAAACCTGGAAGCTTCAGCTTTATATGCTTCTAATCCGATAATCGGCTTTATACCCCTCTTTTTTGCCTCAATATAAAATCTGAAGGCACCATACATTGCTCCATGATCTGTTAGAGCAACCGAATTCATGCCTTCATTCTTAACCTTTTCAAGAAGATCCTCTATTTTGGTAAGTCCATCCAAAAGGGAATATTCACTATGAACATGTAGATGAACAAAGCTCATGCTGATATTATAACGTAGCGCGGGGGATTGTGTATTAGGTATTAGGTATCGGTGAGTTTTTTTTCTAATGATTTTCTTACTCCAACTGGATCGGCTTTCCCTTTCATTGTTTTCATTACTTGTCCAATGAGAAATGTTATAGAATTTTCCTTTCCATTCTTAAAATCTTGCACTGGTTTTTGGTTTGTTTCTATAACTGATTCGATGACCTGTATTAATTCTTCTTCATTCGTTTCTTGCGGCGTAAGTTGTTGAATAATTTCCTTAATGACACTTCTCGTATCCTTCTCTATAGATACTTTTTTATTAACAATGAGTTTAGCAATTTCTCCTTCAAGTGTTTTACTTTTATGTGTAAGTTTCTCAACACTAGATTTTATTTCCTTTATAATAAGTTCATAGGTATCCGAAATCGACTTTGATCGTGTTAAAACATATGCATCCCCCGGTTTTATTCCCTGAGCTATAAACCTTGCAAGCCGTTCATGTGGTAACTCCGGCATCATATCATCAATAACCTTGAGAAAGTCGTCATCGAAAATAAAAGGTGGAATATCAGGTTCTGGAAAATATCTATAGTCTTCGGCTCCCTCTTTACGACGCTGTGAAAATGTAACACCTTTGAATTCATCATACCCTCGTGTTTCCTGAACGGGAGTTTCACCCGATCGAATCAAGTGCTCCTGCCGTTTAATTTCAAACTCAATCGCCTGCTTAGCGTATCGAAATGAATTAATGTTCTTTATTTCCACCTTATAGTTAGGTAGTTTCTGCTCTGACTTCCTATGCCTGACTGAAATATTCGGTTCGAGTCTCATTGACCCTTTTTCCATATCCGCGTCTGAAATTCCCAAATAACGAACATGTACCTGCAGTTCCTCAAGAAATCTTTTTACATCATCTGAGTTGTCAAAATCAGGTTCTGTCACAATCTCAGCAAGAGGAACTCCTGAACGGTTAAAATCTATGAGTGTTTCATTCCCTTGGTGAATAAGTTTACCAGTATCTTCTTCAAGGTGTACTCGCGTAATAGTAATGTTCTTTTTAGTACCAGTTACGGGGGAAATGAATTCAAAATAGCCGTCATAGGAAAAAGGTTGATCATATTGGCTAATTTGGTAGGCTTTTGGTAAATCTGGATAAAAATAGTGCTTTCTGTCAAATTTCGAAATCTTATTTATTTTGCAATTAAGCGATTTTCCAAGGAGCATCGCCCATTGGATTGCTTTTTTGTTTGGTACAGGAAGCGTTCCTGGTAAACCTAATGCAAGAGGACCAACAACAGTATTGGGTTTTTTTCCGAACCAATCAGCTGAGCCCCTATCAAAAAGTTTTGTTTTTGTTGCCAGCTGAACATGAATTTCCAAACCTATTACCGGTATAAATTCCTTTTGATTATTCATACTTTTTCATGACTGATAAACGGTCAAATTGAATTTCCTTCTCGAGTTGATACGCAGCCTGTAAAATAAGACTTTCACCTAAATACGGTCCCATAAATTGTACTCCTATAGGAAGACCTTTGTGATCAATACCAGCTGGAATAGTAATTGCTGGAATACCTGCAGCTGCAGCTGGCTCTGCTAATACATCCATCTGTTCTCCGTAAAACGAAAACGATGATATGTCTCCAATTCGGGTCGCTGTAATAGGCATTGTTGGAGCAAATATAATATCAACATCTTGAAAAACTTTCTCGAAATCCTCTCGAATAATATAACGAACTTTCTGTGCTTTTTTGTAATATTTATCATAATATCCCGTAGATAAAGCATACGAACCTAACATAATACGTCGTTGAGCTTCCTGACCAAAGTAAGAACGATTTTTCCCATATCTGATCCCATCATATCTACCGAGGTTGGAAGATACTTCAGACCGTTGGAGAAGCATATATACAGAAATAGCGTATTTTGGATGCATAAGATGAATTTTTTTTATTCGATGACCAAGTTTCGTAAGTCGTGAAAGTGAGGAATCAACAGATTTCATAACATCCTTATCAACTCCATCGAAATACTCATCTGCAACACCAATGGTAAACTTTTTATTTTCCTCAAGCTGTTTTTTATATCGTTCAACAGGGGCATTAATCGAAGTAGCATCGTATCGATCAACACCTGCTAAAATTTCAAGAAGTAAAGCTGCATCTTCAACAGTTTGAGTTATTGGTCCAGGACAATCCCAAGAAGATCCCATTGCGATAATTCCATAACGGGATACCCGTCCATAGGTAGGCTTTAATCCCACAACACCGCTCCATGAAGCTGGTCCTCGGATAGAGCCTGCAGTTTCCGTTCCTATAGCTGCAGGAACCAATCCTGCTGCTACTGCGGCAGCAGATCCACCTGACGATCCCCCTGCAACAAATGCAACATTATAAGGATTCGTCGTTATTCCAAAATCCGATGTTTCTGTTGATGATCCATGCGCCCATGCGTCCATGTTGGTTTTACCTAAAATTGTTGCACCTGCTTGGGTAAGTTTATGTGTTATTGTGGCGGCATAAGGTGACATAAAATTACTAAGTATCTGAGAAGCAGCTGTTGTTGGTTGATGCTTTGTGAGAATATTGTCTTTTAACGCTAAGGGAATCGCATTCAGAAGGGATGAAACACGATTCTTTTTAGCAATAGGTTCTGACTCATCTACATACAAATAAGCATTAATCGCATCATTGTGTCTTTTGGTTCGATTATAGAAATAGTTGATTACGTCCTGAGGGTTATTCTTTTGAACAAGAAGCTCGGTCAACGAAATGCCTCGAAAATCCATATTATAAAATTCGTTTCACTACAAAATAACCGTTTCTTTTTTTTGGAGCATTTTGGAGAACTTCCTCTTGAGGGAGCGTGACACTTTCATCAATTACATCTTCCTGCATACTATTTTTAGCGTGAGTGGTAAAAAACGTATCTGGGACGCCAGATGTATCAATGTCCTCGAGATTTTCTACATAGTGCAAACTATCAGTCAATTGTTTGGAATAAGCCTCCAATTCGTCATTGTCAATATCTAGGTTTGCTAGTTGAGCGATATGCTTAATATCTTCTTTGGTTAGTTTTTTTACGGAATCAGCCATGTATCTATTCTAACACAACCTTATACTAGCAGTCGAAGTACTGATCGAGTTCTGGAGCTGTTGGATGTTTGTTAACTTTTGCAATTTCTTCTCGTTTATAATCAATCCATAATCTTACGAATTCCTTGGTAAACACATTCCCCTCAAGCAAGAACGCCTGATCATTCTCAAGTGCATTCAGGGCCTCTTCAAGTGAACTTGGTGTAAATGACGCCCTTCTTGCACCTTCTGCAGAATACCCGCTTATCTCCAATGGACCATATCCTTCCTTAACTGGGTCGATTTTGTTTTTAACTCCATCAAGACCTGCCATCATCATTGCAGAAAAACATAAATATGGATTCGCTGAAGGATCGGGAATTCTAAACTCAATTCTCCTAGATGCCGGAGTTGTCGGATACGCTGGAATACGTACGCAGGTACTTCGGTTACGATAACCAAAAGCAATAGTTGTTGGTGCCTCAAATCCTGGCACAAGCCTTTTATATGAATTGACAGTTGGTGTGGTGATTGCCGCTAATGCACGTGCGTGTTTGAGAAGCCCACCGATATAATACATAGCGATTTTTGATAATCGATGATACTTCCCTTTTTCATCATAAAACACGGGCTTATTACTCTTCCACAAGGAATGATGTGTGTGCATTCCGCTTCCGTTATGGCCAAAAAGAGGTTTTGGCATAAACGTTACAAGCTTTCCATATTTGTGGGCCACGTTTTTCACAATATACTTAAAGAGAAGCATTTTGTCTGCTATGCTCAATAATGTCTCATATCGAATATCGATCTCTGCAGATCCTGCCGTTGCTCTCTCATGAGTATCTCTTTCTATTTCGATTCCTGCACTTTTTAGTTGTCTTACCATCTCTTCACGCATGGTGAAATAATAATCATACGGCGGCATGACAAAATATCCTTCCTGTGTACGTACTTTAAATGTGTCGCCTACATCTTCATATTCACCAACGCCACCTTCTCTTGAAACAACATTCATCAAACTGTAACCTTCTCTAATTTTCCACGCAACAGAATCGAATATGAAAAATTCTATTTCAGGACCAAAATATGCAGCATCAGCAA
Source organism: Candidatus Roizmanbacteria bacterium RIFCSPHIGHO2_12_FULL_37_23 (assembly GCA_001788095.1). Taxonomy (GTDB): domain Bacteria; phylum Patescibacteriota; class Microgenomatia; order UBA1406; family HO2-37-13b; genus 2-12-FULL-37-7b. The sequence continues at coordinate 46,503 of MFZX01000029.1, read as the reverse complement.
TACCTGTTTTTTTAAGATGCTCTTCCGCTCTTTGGGCAACAGCTCGGGGATCTCTCCAATATGTCTCCATTGTTTCAGGCTCTCGTAGGGTACATGCGAAACTTAATGTAGGAACAGGGGAAACAGGATCAACAGTAGCTGATGCAAGATCAGGAATTGCTAAGGTATCACTTTGCTCAATAGATTTGAATCCTTCAAAAGAGGATCCGTCAAACGCAAGGCCATCGGTAAGAAGCTTTTTCTGAAGTTTCCCGTTAGTAAAAAATCTTTCCGTAGGAACTGAAAAATGAAGCCACCTGCCGGGAAGATCACATATACGCAAGCTTAAATATTGGATCTTTTTACTCTGAATAAGTCTTTCCGTGTTTCTTATGAGTGTGTTATTTGGCACTCGATTTTTGTGAAAATGTCCAATTGCAGAAACTATAGTATATTGATATCAGTATTACAACTATGATTATATCGGTCACACTATCTCAGTGTACCTAATATCTTGCTCACTGGATCATCGACATCATTTTTTTTTCGGGCAGGAGAGTATTTTCTTCCATACATAATCATTCGGTACGTAAAATTCATCCAATCTTTTTTTGGTATAACCTTCATAAGATCTTGCTCAATTCTATTTGGATCACTCGTATCTGTTAATTTGTACTTATTAGATAAACGCTTTACATGAGTGTCAACTGCAATACCAACAACCTTTCCAAATGCTCTATCAAGAATAATGTTAGCAGTTTTTCGTGCAACTCCAGGAAGCGTTCTCAACTCATCCATCGTTTGTGGAACTTTTCCCTGGAAAATTTTTTCAATCCGTTTCGCTGCTGTCAAAATATATGTAGTTTTTGCTTTATAAAATCCTGTTGATCGAATATCCTGTTGAAATATTTCCTCATCAGCTGTTATATAATCATGAAGTGTTGAATACTTTTTAAAAAGTTTACTCGTAACCTCGTTCACCTTCTTATCAGTACACTGCGCTGATAAAATGACCGCTACTGTAAGTTCCCAAGGATTGGACCAATTGAGAACAGTGTCTGCTTTTGGGAAGAGTTCTTTAAGTTGTTTGTTTACAATGCGAGCTCTTTTTTTTCGCAGCTCAAATTCCTTAACTGATTCTCTTGTATTCATAAAATTTACATCGATCGAAGAATTCGAACTCTTTCCTCAATTGGTGGATGTGTGCTGAAAAGACTTGTTATCCAGTTTCTTGATTTAGAATCTTTCTTTAGTGGATTGGAAATATATAGATGTGCTGTTGCTGTGGAAGCATGCTTCATCATGTGAGGATCGTGTGAAATTTTTTCAAGAGCGTCTGCTAATGCATCTGGATTTCTTGTTAATAAAGCCCCAGACGCGTCAGCTAAAAATTCACGTCGTCTTGAAACCGCCATTTGTATCAACGATGCAATAAGTGGCATGAGGATGATAAAGAAAATTAAGAAGACTAGACCTAGTGCTCCCGATCGATTATTTCGATCTCTTGACCCTCCCCACCATAAACTACGGGTAAAAAAATCCACAGCATATGCTACTGTACCAACGAGAACAGTAACAATAGTCATAACAAGAATATCGTAATTCTTTACATGAGATAATTCATGCGCAATGACACCTTCAATTTCAGATCGTTCTAGTCTTTCTAGTAATCCAGTTGTTGCAGCAACAACAGCATGCTTTGGATCTCGACCTGTTGCAAATGCGTTTGGCGTTGGATCGTCGATGACAAATAGTTTAGGCATAGGTATTCCTGCTCCGATTGCTAAATTTTCTGTAACTGTATAATAGTCAAAATACTTTTCTTTTGAAGCTGGTTTTGCACTAGACATTTTCAAAACTAATTTATCAGAATAAAAATAACTTGTTATTCCTGTAAAGAGTGCAAAAACTAAACCGATGATAAAATACGTTGTCGGGTCACTATAATATTGACCAATCACATAAAACACCAGGCTTATAAGCCCAATAAAAAGAAAGATAATGAAGTACGACTTCAATTTATTAGCACGTATCTGACTATATATATTCATTCGAATTTAGTACTTAAAATTTCACTTCGACCTTCTTTTTCTCTTCAGGTTCAGCTTCAAAGAATTCTTCCATGGTAAATCCGAATATATTTGCTATAAAGTTGCTTGGAAAGACTTTTATTTTTGTATTATATTCCAAAACATTACTGTTATAAAATTGACGAGCAAATGCTATTTTATCTTCAGTGTCTTCTAATTGTCTCTGAAGTTCTGAAAAATTAGTACTTGCCTTGAGGTCAGGATAAGCTTCCGCAACTGCAAAAAGAGATTTCAAGGCATCAGTAAGCATGTTATTTGCCTCTGCCTTTTCTTGTAAAGACCCTGCCTTCATAAGACTTGCTCGAGCTTTTGTCACGTTTTCAAAAACAGATTTTTCATGTTTAGCGTATCCTTTTACAGTTTCCACCAAGTTCGGTATAAGGTCAATCCGGCGTTTAAGCTGCACATCGATTCCCGATAGAGCTTCTTTAATACGCATTCTGAGAGTTTGAAGAGAGTTATATATACCGATGATAAAAATTATTACGATAACAACAGCGCCTATAATAATGAGATTAATATCCATTTTATTTCACCCCTTTCTCAGTCAATATTTATAAATTCAACCACTTTTGAATATTTTTCAGTGAATTCGTATTTATTATATCATGTTTCTTCGCCCATCCACGCCTTGCTACAGAAACTCCATACAGCATATTTTCCATTTGATCCACAGCATGCGCGTCTGAATCAATAGCGAGGAGGTTACCCTTATCAACCGCCAGGCGGACCATGCTGTCAGGTAAGTCTAATCTATCTGGCCACGCGTCTATTGCAAGCGCAATATTTCTTTTTTTTGATTCAGTAAAAATCATTGTCCAGTCAGCTTCTATTTCTTCCCGTTTTGAAAGAAGTCTGCCGGTTGGATGACCTAGTACTTTGACTTTTGGGCAAGAAAGCGCTTTTAGAATTCTTTTTGTCATATCATTTTTGTTCATTCTAAAAACACTATGAATCGAAATGATAATAAAATCTAGATATTTCAATGCAGCATCTGGAAGCGCTAATGAACCGTCAGGTAAAATATCAACTTCAAGTGAATTAAAACAAGTTACTGAAGTTTTCAACTGTTTAATAGCTTCTTGTTTCTTTTTAATAAGATTAATTATATCTTGCTCCTTATGATTACTCTGTGAAGGGTTATGTTCAGAAAAAGCTATATAAGAATATTTCAAATCCTCTGCTTTTTTTGTTAACTTTCTAAAATCATCTGAACCACGATCATGAGATGGCTCGATATTAAATGATGAATGTATATGAAAATCTCCCTTTATATCTTTTGGTTCAACGAGTCGTGGAATAGTTCCTTTTTGAGCTCTTTCAACTTCATCTGTCCCTTCTCTTATTTCAGGAGGGATCCATTGAAGTCCCAAAAATGTGTAAAAAGCTTCTTCAGACTGAAACGAATGGATTCTCTCTCTTTTGCTCTTCTTTTTTTCCTTTATTCCATATTCCGAAAGTGAATAATCATTCTTTAGTGCATACTCTCTCATTTTTATATTATGAGCTTTGCTACCAGTGAAATATTGCAGCATCGATCCAAATCGTTCTTTATCGATCACCCGTAAGTCTGCATGTTTTCCCCCGGAAAGTATTATAGTTGCCTTCGTATTTCCTTTTCCCTCAACTGAAATAGTGTCAGGATAGGATATAAAGTGTTCAATAATATCTTTTGAATGATATGGTTTTCCCACTACTGCTAAATCAATATCGCCAATAGTTGCAACCATTCTTCGTAAGGATCCAAGAACTTCGATCTTTCCAACATATGTATTTTTTTTCATGTACTCAATGATTTTTTGGGAAAGTGAATAAGCAATGGGAAGAAGCATTCGTTCTTCTTTTTGCTGTCGGTTCAAATAAATATCAATTGCTTTAACTATGTCTTCTTGTGATTTTTCACCAAAACCTTCCAACTGTGCGATTTTATTTTTTTTGGCTGCTTTTTTTACATCTTTAAAAACTGTGCTTACATGAATTATTTCCAACTCTTTTACGATTTTGAATGCTTTTTTAGGACCTATCCCAGGTGCTTTCATAAGCTCGTAAACTGTTGCAGGAATCTTCGTCATTTGTTTCTCAAGATATGATCCTTTTGTTTTCTTAAAATACTCATCGAGGTGTTGTGAGATGTTTGGGCCTATCCCATCAACTCTACCCAAATTGCCACTTTGCCAAATATCAAAAATTTCTTGCGTAAGGTGTTCTACAGTATCAGAAGCATTTTGGTAAGCAATAATACGAAAACGGTTAGCGCCAGTAAGTTCATATGCAGTAGCTACAGATCGAAGAATATGTGCGATTTCCTTGTTCGTAGGGTGCATAATAGGTTTTGTTGGATCTGAAACACATCTGGCGGGACCGACCGGACTTGAACCGGCGACCTCTGCCTTGACAGGGCAGCGCTCTAACCAACTGAGCTACGATCCCTTTATTCGAGTTATTCTATCACAAACCTATACCTATTTTCATCTATTTTTTACTATTAAAATCTTATTAATTAAACCCTATTTCGCCTCAAATCCCACTCCCGAGGTGGGATTTGAAGCTATCTTGAGCGTGATAGCTTTTCCTGCAATCTCGACAGGTGTTTATGGATTTCCCAAGGAAAGTGTTGCTGAAATTGTAAGAGACACAGTTATTGAATATCTAAGAGGACCACATACTCTTGATGAAATTCGCTTTATTCTTTTCTCTCAAGATGATTACGATCTCTATAGTGATGTTTTTTCTGAAGGTAATGAGTAGTCAACCTTTATATTTCGGTAAACCATCTACCTTAAATGTGTCTTTAAGGAAGAAGTCTACGCCATCGCTTTCTGCAACTATATATGCCGAATTATGGATAGTAAGAACATCATAATCAAGCTCCTTGTATGTTCCTTCCCCCATTTTCCATAAAAGTGTACGAATAATTCCGTCGTGACAGACAACAAGTACTTTTTTACCTAGATATGCAACAGCAAGTTCTCTTAGAAATGTTAAAAATCGAGATATTAATTCCTTATCATTTTCCCACCCGGATGTAAATTTATATATGTGTTTTTCTTCTTCTGAAAGTTCATTAAATTGTTTCAATAAATCCTTAATCTCTTCAATTAATTCAGGTATTTTTCTGCCCTCGAATTCACCAAAAAACCTTTCTCTTAATGCTTCTGTTGTTGTCACTGCGAGTTTTTTTTCTAGCACTACAATCTCGGCAGTTCGTTTGGCTCTCAATAAATCAGACGAATAAACTGCATCAAAATGAATTTTCTGTAACGATTGTGCAAGTTCTCTTGCTTGCTGTATCCCATTCTTATTCAATTCGATGTCACTTTGCCCTAAAAGCAGTCTATCCTTATTCCACTTTGTCTCTCCATGACGAGCTATATAAAAAGTACAATACGAAATATTCGTCATAGAGGATATTATACAATTTCCAAAATATCTTTGAATAATCTTATAATTAGTTCCATAGCAAACACTATCTTTGAGCAAATATCACTACTTAAGTACTATTTTGACTATTTTTGACATCTTGAAATACAACCTATAATTGCTATAATTGCAATGAAAGTATTTGTCGATTTGATAAACATAAGAAACTACATCACCTAAAAAGTGATTCTTAGTTTCTAACGGAGGGAGGTGAACATATGGATAGTAACGTAATGAATAGCTCTCAAGGTGAGATTTTAACCAGAATACGTGAAAATTATTTATCTGTTGCTTTAGGTCTCCTTGTATTTCTTGTTGCCATAACGCTGATATTCAGATCTGCAGGTGAAATTACCAAACAATCAGCCAAAAATCAAAATGAAGCGCAATCACAAACACAAGGTACCCGATACACGGTAAAAATTGGAGAATCTGTCTCTAGTATTGCACGTGATCAACTTGGCTCAATGGATTATACAGATGAAATCGTTGAGTTAAATAATCTCGAAAACCCCGATAGAATCGAAGTTGGGCAAGAGATTCTTCTTCCCGAGATTGCTCGTGATGAACAAGCTGAAGATGTAGTGGATGAAGAAGAAGTAACTGAGGAAAATGATGGGGTCATCAATCAAGAGCCAGCTGCAATGATAAAAGGATCTATAACGGGGAACACTTATACTGTGCAAAAAGGTGACTATCTCATGGATATAGCACGACGAGCTTATGGAAACGAAGGAATGTATACAAGAATAATGGAAGCAAATAATATCTGGAATCCTAACTATATAGAAGCTGGTATGGTGTTGCAACTACCACGATAAGTATTACACCCGTGTATTTACGGTATAATACACTTTAGATATGCGGGTGTAGTTGAGTGGTACAATGTCTCCTTCCCAAGGAGAAGCCGGGGGTTCGATTCCCCTCACCCGCTCATTCAGATACACTTTTATTGCGTGTTTGACTAACTTTAAATCCTATAATATAATTAAAAGATGCCAGCTGAATTAGAACACGATACTCCATCATTCGGTCCAGCCTCAACCATTGCTCAATGGTTAGATAGCGTTGATCAATTAGGCGCACAAATACCAACTCAAGCCCTCACTGATAAAAGTCTGCCCCATCCGTTAGGCTCAGAAAGAACCCTTGAGGACAATATGCTAAATCTTCAAATAGGGGTTATAACAGCTGAAATATTAGATGATCCAGAACTATTTGATCCTGAAAAAGCAAAAGAATTTGTTGATGCATTGATAAATCCTACAAAAGATATATCACCACAAGGAACTGTTAATCATCTTGTTGAAAAGCAACGAGTATTTTTAGAAAAGGGAGAAGGATGGCAATTTGGAAAAGTCGGACTAGAAGTACATCCTTTGGCACAAAGGATTGTTTTTAAGCTCCATGCACTCACTACAGCACTTGAGCACTATTGTCAACCAGGTGCGAATCAATATGAAGATCAATTAGCTGACATATTTACACAAAGGATCCTTGATAGAAGTAGCCAGATGAGAATTCTAGCAAATGCTATTGGGCCTACGAGATTTTCAGTGAGGTGGGTAGACTTTTTAGAAGGGAGAGAGAATCCAAGTCTTCTAAATTGGATCAAAGAAGCTCAAACGTCGAAGCAATTACCTCAAAGAGATTATTTGTCTAGAAATTTACTTTCTATAACTGCTGGAGAATCCGGAGTTACTCCAGGAACAGTAGTTCAACTATTAGAAAAGAGAACAATTAGAAGCACGGGCGCTGTTCCACCACTAAGATCAAGTGATGTAGCTAATACTCACGCACATAATAATAAAGTTGAAGTCTATCTTCCTCTTATGGGTCCGGTCATGTTGAAAGTGCAATATGATGGAGTCGGTGATATTCATACATATACTGCTGACCCAAATTTTAATGCAGATCTTGATTTATCGAGGATTGGTGCACGAATGGTTGATGGTCAACCAGCTGTTGTATATGATGGGAAAACCTATCGTGCTGAGGAAGGGCAGCGAGTAATTAGTATTCCATTAGAAGACAGTAGATATCTCCAGCTTTATGTGGTTCGTCCTGGAGATATACATTTATTTGATAATGTTGGAATTTCGCCTGCTCCAGCTTATGCCTTAGCGATGGGATTTCCAAGAGAAGAAGGTTTAGATCTCTCCAATGATTTTAATCCTACGGATTTTAGTAAATAAAACCAGCTTACTTTTGTTAGAAAAAAACGACCCTCTTATTTCCCCTCTTTGTAAATAACGTATCCAAGTATTGACATCAGGATAATAAGTATTACTGTTAGATATTTATTTACTCCAATAAAAAATTCCATTTTAGCTGTGACGTTTGAACTGGTAATAAATGATCAGCCCAGCAATTGAGCTAAAAATTCCAGCAAGGAGGTAATTTGTGACAAATTCTGTAAAAGGCATATTACTTTGTTATTTTTTCACTTACATATAATGATATCATAAAGAAAAAATACATAAAAAAGATTGCTGGACCAGCCAGCAATAATTTTTTTAATATCGGTGCTACTACAAAATAGGAAGCAAGTATTCCTCCGCTAAACCAAGCAACTGCAATATTACTAAAAAAGGTTGCAATTATCTTTAATTGGTCTTTCGAGTATTTCATGATGAAATAATACCAAACATTTATTAAATTAATCTTAACTCGAAACCTCTGTATAATAGTACGTATGAAAGTAATTCTCTACATGGCGATGTCTGTAAACGGCATGATAACAAAAGATCGCGATGATACCGATTGGGTGAGCGATATTGAATGGAAAAACTTCAGTGGAATGATTAGGAAAAACAGGAATATGATCATTGGTAGACGAACATATGACATCATGATGCAAAATAATGAATTTAAGAGATCAAATCTCGACGAGGTCGAAACTGTAGTTTTGACAAATAATGTCAAATTTAAAATCCACGACATGAAACATGTCCGCCTCGCCCAAACGCCCGAAGATGCACTAGAAATATTAAAGTCTCGAGGGTTTCAAACAATAATGATCTGTGGAGGAGGGGGAGCAAATACAAGTTTTATAAAGAAGGGTCTTGTTGACGAACTTTATATTGATATCGAACCCTATCTTATTGGAAAAGGTATTCCTTTGTTTCGACCGGAAGTTTTTAACGTCAAATTAATGTTAGTAGAGACAAAGAAAATAAGCAAAAATACTTTACAATTGCACTATAAAATAATTGAGTAGAACACTAAATCATATATACCCAAAGTATCTAAGCCCTAAGAGCGCTATTCCACCACTCACCACACATCCGGCAATCAGTTGTAACGGTGAATGCCTATGAAGCGTGCGTCGTGACCAATATACAAGGGGAATAGACAAAAATAATACCGGAAGTTTCCATGCAACAAGAGCATTAACAAGTATTGAAGAAGCGATATTTATACCCATATGCAAACTAATCTTCCACAAAAACGTAATCAGTAAATTTATGAGCAATATGATAAATATTATCGAAGAAAATTCGAAGATCAACCTATCCCCTACGAATTGAGTAAGTATTAATGATATGAGAAACGAAACCATTGCAATTGCAAGAGGAGTAAATCTTTCATCTCTTTTTGTTACATCTAAATCGCTAATTTTACCCTTTTTATAAAGATAAAAAAGAGACCCGAGTGGAATTCCAATATTGAAAATAACAAATATGAAAATAAGCAAAATTGTTTGAGACGTTGATATATCAGCAGTAATAAGCAATGTAAGAATAACAGTAAAAATCCAGGGGACACCAAGAACTAATGAGATCATTTTTGCAATTCTAATTGTATTTTTTTTATCGTTTACCAAAATATTGCAGTATACCATAACTTGCACATTAACCTCTAGAGAGGTAAAATTTAGACGAGTCTAAGCCGCCTTAGCTCAGTTGGTAGAGCGCACGCTTCGTAAGCGTTAGGTCGACGGTTCGAATCCGTCAGGCGGCTCAGATATTTTTATTACGAAACTATGAAACAGTTTAAAAAAAGGCAAAATTATACATCTAAGCAAAATCTCACATATCTTGTCCTGCTGGTGTTATTAATAATCTTTTTTGCAACTGTCGGGCTCAGGTTCGTAATTAATGCTTCTCTCTATATCGCTGGTTTCAGAAACAATACACAGCAGGAGCAGACTCAAAGTGATAATGACATCTTGCTTGCTCCCGAACTATTTAACATTCCCGATGCTACAAATTCTGCTCGAATTACGGTTTCAGGAACAGCGCACAAGGGTGATTCAATAACAACCTTCGTAAATAATGAAGAACAAGAAACGTTTACACTCGATGAGGATGATTTCGAAGCAAGTCTTATTTTAACAAAAGGTAAAAATACTATTTTTGCTCGTTCTGAAAACAAAGAAGGAAATCGGACAGAGGATTCTGAAACATATATCATATACTATCTTTCGGAAAAACCGACATTAACTATCGACTCTCCTCAGGATGGTACAAAAATTAATAACAATGAAATATTAGTTCAAGGGACTACGAGTCAAGATACGTCGATCAAAATTAATAATCTACCTGTGGTTGTAAGCGGTGATGGTAAATTTACCTACTCCGTTCGCATAAAAGAAGGAGAGAATATTATTCGCGTAGTTGCAACTGATGTTGCAGGAAATGAAGAAGTAAAAGAAATTAAAGTTATTTACGAGAAGGACTAATAGCAAGTAAATACAATTTACTCCTCACAAGAAATGAATGGAAGCTCATCATAAATGAATATACAAAACCAGCAGCTCCATCTAAAATTCCCAGAAGTATAATATAGGTATAAATAAATTTTCCAATTGGGTATAACATTATTTGAACAAATGATGAGTTGTAGTTTTTCTCGAAAAGCTCTTGAGCTCTCAATGTACTGTATTGATTAACGCTTTGAAGAAATTCTGCAACTGTAGGATGAGGATAATGATCTATAAATGACTGTAACTGACCAACTGGTTTATCCGTATGGAACTCTTCATGGACTTTCCCCTTCCATGTTCCGCTGTTTTTTTTGATGAGTCTGATCATTCCCTTCTTTCGTACTTGTTGAGTCTCACCAAATCTTAATTCAGTTCCCCAAAAAAAATCGCGACGCTTGATGCGAAAAACTTCAGTTCGGTCGGCTTGCATACTGTCATCCTGAACTCCGATTACATCGGAGGAAGCTTGTTTCAGGACCTCATAACTTAATCGTTTAGGTATTCTCTCGTCCGCATCTATAAACAGTATCCAATCGCCTTTTGTCTTTCCCATAGCAAAATTTCTGATCTTTGAAAAATCTGCTTCACCATCTCTATAAACCTTAGCGCCAGCTTTTATTGCAATTTCGGATGTTTTATCTATTGATTCGTTGTCGACAACAACAACCTCGTCACAAAATGATACGGATTCAATCGCATTTTGAATATTCTTTTCCTCATTTTTTGCAATAATAACAGCAGAGAGCATAATGATAGTATACAATAACGAGTATGGATTCTGTTCAAGCGAAGAAAATCTTCGATCTGCTATACGAAAATATTCATGGTTTTGAGGTCTCGATAACCGCCCGAAGGAGACTTGGTATAAACGATAAATCCTATACGTATGGCGAAATCGATTTTGAATCTTTCAAAAAAATACTCGATATTACTAAGCCACAAGCTGGGGAAGTATTTTACGATCTTGGTTCAGGAACAGGAAAACCTGTTATTTCAGCAGCGCTTCTTTTCCCATTTTCAAAATTATATGGGTTGGAAATTCTTAACGACTTGCATGAACTTTCAAAAAAAATTCTTGAAGAATTTGAAATATTATATCCCGATTACGCAGATCATGTTGAATTTATTAAAGCTGATTTGATGGACTATGATTTTACAAACGGTGATGTCATATACATTGCGTCAACATGCTTTAGTACAGAATTTATGGAAAAATTAACAAAGAAAATCGAACTAACTAAACCAGGAACAAGAATTATTACACTGACAAAAAAATTTAAATCTGATAAATTAGAAAAAATCCATTCAGATACCCATGCTATGAGCTGGGGCAATACTACGGTAATGATCTATCGAAGAATATAAACTACCATTCCTGAAAAATGAGATCGTTAGGCATTATATTCTTTAGTTGTATAAAAGTATCCTCAAATGTGTAGTTCATTTCTTTTCTTCTCTGCGGACTTACAATATATGGAAAGAGTAGTGCTGCTGCAATGTTAAATCCTATTTCAAAGTCAATACTATCGATAATTTTCATGATGTTGTGAAGTTTCTTTTCAATATAGAACATATTCATGGAACAAAGCGGTATGATTTTATTCTTGTTTTTGCCAAATAATAACCAAAGTAATTGGTGCACGCCTGATGTATCAATTTTTTTTACCCTTTTTGCTTCTTCAAATTCTCCAATATTTTCTAATGCTTTAACATAACCTTTCATGATTTCACCATAATAGTAAACTTGGTTATTCCCACCAGAACAATATAATCCATAATGACCACCTACAACTAAATAATTAGTGATAAGCGCTGGAACGATTTTCTTATTAAATAAAGCTTCACTTAATGATTCCGGTGTCCAGTTAATTGATGTAAAACTTTTATCGTGAGCAGTAAGTTTGCCTCCTTCTCTTCTTAGAGGGATCATTCTTTTTGCTTTATTGATACCCCAAAAATACCACGTACCGCCTCCTGGTGAATATGATTTTAGTTTATCTGACTTCCAAGCTCCATAAACACCATTGAAAATACGTTCTTGTTTGTCTTGCGGTAGTGTGAATAGAACTTTATATATTGGTAATGCACTATTTTTACATAATACCTCTTTAAAGAAAGTTGATGTAAGATCATCTATAGGATTAAAATAGATATGTTTATTTGGAAAAAACTTTTTCCAAAACCATAAATTCCATATCCGAACTTGTTCGCTATAAGAATTACAGTCATTTACGCTTGACGAACGTGTAAAATCCTTGAGTATACTTTCAATAAATTCAAGCTCTGATGAATCAAAATTCTTCTTATTTTCAAGAGTCCAATTGCTAATCGTTCCACTATTAAATTCTAGTGCGTCAACCGTGTTCACTGTTTCATGTCTTACGCGTGAACCGAAAAACGAAAATCGCTTCATGCCCTCAGGTCCTCCCAACAACAAGCCTCTGGGATAAGAAGCATTATTTAAGGGGATCGAACTAAAAGATAATATTGGAGGAATAGTTATATTTCCGTATAAACTCAATAATATGTTACTGCTTACAAACGCGGGATGATCAATTGGTCCATGATGGTCAGCAGTAGAAATTAAAGGATTGCTTTTTAAAGTCTCCTCATATTGCTCTAATACATCAACGGGCAAATATGGAAAAGCTCTTTTAAAAAGCGGAATAAACTCGGGTCTATAAAAATGTGCTTGCTGTTTTCCCCTGTCCAATACTCTTTCACTTACAGACCACATTGATTCGTTGCCATATTTTGTTACGAGATTGTCGAGAATTGGCCTTTCCTTCCTCACTTCGTCAATATATTCACGAATCGTGGCCATGCAATAATTATATCACTATTTATAGGGTGTTATAATAGTCTATATGAAAAAAGTAGAAATTCTTGAATTATTAAAAGATTTTATTGCTATCGAATCCGTATCAACTGACCCAAAGCGTTTTCCACAAATTCTAAAGGCATCTGAATTTCTTAAAAAGAATTTAGAAAGTTTTGGATGTGATGTGAAAGTTTTTCAAATCAAAGATACTCCTCCACTTATTATTGGACTCTATTCAATGAATAAAAAAGCTAAAACGATAGGAATTTATGGCCATTATGATGTCCAACCTGAAGATCCATTATTAGAATGGCGATCACCACCGTTTAAACTAACGCAAAAAGACGGCAAGCTTTATGCAAGAGGTGTAGCTGACACTAAAGGCCATGTAATTCAAAACATAGTGGCTATAAAAAACCTCATCCATCACAAAAAACTGCATAATAATATTATATTTATTTTTGAAGGTGGTGAAGAAATAAGCAGTTATGGCTTTGAAAAATATGCTCGAAATCTTCAAAATATATTGTCTATGGTTGATGTATTCTACATAGTTGATCTTGGAATGCCTGCAACAAATGAACCTACTATATCTTTTGGGCTCAGAGGAATTGTGACATTTGAACTTGAAATTAAAATTGGAGAAGTTGACCTTCACTCAGGTACATTTGGTAACCGAGTTCTAAATCCCATTCATGTAATAAGCTATCTCATATCTCAAATGAAAAATTTGAGAACAAATAAAGTATTAATCCCTAGATTCTATGACAACATTAAAAAACCGAGTAAAAAGGAGTTTACAATGCTTAAGAAGGGAATTTTATCAGTCAAAGAAGAAATGAACAAGGCGCACGTATTTAAAATCATAACAATTGATGATATTCCTCCAAGCATTGTAACTAAAATAATGCCTTCGCTTGATTTTAACGGGGTATCCAGTGGTTATACTGGTGAAGGATTCAAAACAGTTATTGGTTCTACAGCAATTCTTAAGTTCTCGTGCAGACTTGTCGCAGAACAAACACCCTCAGACATCATACAAAAAATCACCAATTTTATAAAGCATAGTATGCCTTCTGGAGTTATATATAACTTGAATGTTGAGAGTCAGGCATCACCGGTGCGAATAGAGATAAAAAACGATTATATCCAAAAGGCGGCAAAGGCATTAGCAAAGGTTTTTAGAGCTCCTACTTCCTATACGATGACTGGTGGTTCTGTTCCAGCAGCTGAAATACTTTATCGATTATATAAAAAACCTATGGTCATGTTTGGGTTTCCACTTCCTGATTCTCAAATTCATGCTCCTAATGAAAATGTCGATGAGGATATGTTTTGGAAAGGAATTAAAGCGCTTGAAGAAGTATATCAACAGTAAAAAAATGTCTTGTGGCCGATGAAGGACTCGAACCTTCGACCTCTCCGATGTGAACGGAACGCTCTGACCAACTGAGCTAATCGGCCAAAAAAACATCCTGAACTCCGATTACATCGGAGAAACTTCAATTCAGGATCCCGAGATGCCGAATCTGTTCGACATGGCAGGATCTACTTGAATATTATATCAAACAAGTTCATCATCGCTTGTTTTTTCCTTTTAGCTTACTTACAATGGAATAATCATGGATATCGTGAAGAAAATCATAGAATTTGTCATGGATATCCTTGAGACTGTAACTTTTGTTGGGTCACTTTTTATCGTTGTATATCTTTTCATAATGCAGCCTCATCAAGTGAAAGGATCTTCTATGGATAACACATTCCATAACGGCGAATATATACTCACAAATAAACTCGCTTACAAGTTTGGTTCTCCTCATCGAGGAGACGTCGTCGTATTTAGTTCTCCAGATAATAAAGACATCGACTTCATAAAGAGAATTATCGCTCTCCCAGGTGAAAAAATACGAATTGAAAATAATACTATATATATCAATGGTAAAGCATTGAAGGAGCAGTATATTGAGGGGCAAACGCTCACTTTGGAAGATGCTTACTTAAAAGAAGGTCAGGAGGAAATTATTCCCAACGGGCATATATTTGTCATGGGAGATAATCGTCAAAGATCATCAGATTCGCGTATGTTTGGACCAGTCCCAACTCAGGATATCATAGGGCGCGTTTTTTTCAGATATTTCCCTCCTGAAAAAATTGGTACGATTAAAAATCCCTTTGAACAATCACTTATTCCAGTGAGGCTAGTTTACCAAGAATTTCGGTAGTTTTCTCAAGATTTCCTCTTACTTCTAAAATAACTTTTGTCTTTACTCTGGTTTGTATTACTTTTGTAGATAAGTCTTTATCAAGTCCTGAAAATTTGTTCGTTATTTTTTTTACAATGTCCTCAGAGGCTCTTTCCCCTTGTGAATTTACTGAATATAGTTTTTCTCGAACCATTTCCTCGGTCTGAAGGGTTGTCAAATTATTTGTAAGAACCTGTTCATATATATCGACCATGTCCTCAACATTCCTAAGCCGCGAAATTATATAGAGATGAGTCTTAGATATGGATTGAGAATAATATCCATCAATAATAGTTTCTGGCAACTTCAATAATCTAAGATAGTGAGAAATATATGTAGGTGAAAGATGTAGTGACTTAGCTAAAGAATTTAACGGAACATTGTACTGGTTTTGAATGTCTTTAAGCAGTTGAGCTTTAACCAGAACATTGGATTCATTTTGTACCTGTTGAATAAGAAAATCTATATCTTGAGACATTTCATTTATTACTGTCCCGGCATGATGGTTACGTATTTCTTTCCTTTTTGTGTAATAAACTTTACTTCTCCGTCAATAGCTGCATGAATCGTATAATCTTTTCCATGGTATGCTCCTTTTCCTGCTCTAAAGGTCATTCCTCTCTGTCTAACGATTACATTACCAGCACGTGCTTTTTCTCCACCATATAATTTAACTCCGAGTCTTTTGGAAATAGAGTCTTTGTTTCCTTTTGCAGCTTTTTGTGCTTTTGTATGTGCCATACAATTGAATAAAGATCAAAACGAAAACCAATAATTTAAACGCTGATAATTTTTACCCTTGAGAGCATTGGTCTAAAACCTCGAACCTTTCTATATCTTGTCTTGGCTTTAAAACGTGCAACATTTATTTTATCACCCTTGAAGTTATCCACTATCTCTCCTTTGACTTTTGTTTTCAAGGTCGGTGTACCCAGTTTTATTACTGTCTTATCATCGTCTCCTTGAGCAAGAGTTTCAAATTCAATAATACTTTTTTTATCCAATTTTAGATGATCAACAATTATCTCTTGTGATTCCTCCACGAGATACTGCTTCCCACCGGTACGGATGATAGCGAATTTCATCCTTGCATTATATAAAATCAACTACCTAAAAACAAGTTTTATATCGAAAAAGCTAATCCCAACATAATCATTGTCGATACAATCGAAGACCCTCCATATGATATAAAGGGAAGTGCGATACCAGTCACGGGGAGTATACCTAAGTTCATGCCAACATTGACAAAAATTGCAAGCGATATAAATATAAGCGAACCGGAGAGATAAAGATATGCAAAAAGATCATTTTTATGAGTAAAAATTTTCACGGTTAATCGATATAAAAGTACCATATACAAAAGGAGAACCACGAGGCCACCTACAAAACCGAATTGTTCGACAAGCGAGGCAAAAGCAAAATCTGTATGGAATTCAGGTAGAAAATTATGTCGTGCTTGGGTACTAAGCCCCAACCCTCTCCCAAGGAGACCTCCAGAACCAACAGTAATAATTGCTTGATGAAGGTTATATGTTATCCCCCGAGGATCTAAATCAGGGTTAATAAAACCGATTATTCGCAATTTTTGATAATTTTGTAGAAATTGCCAACCAATTGGTAAGCCAACAAATCCAGCGAGCGAAATGTATAGGAGCTTAATCGTTGAGTAACCTGAATAGAATAGCATAGCAAAAAAAACAACCAAGTACATAAGTGCGCTTCCAAGATCCGGTTGTGTTAGGACAAAAATGAAAGGAATAAAAAATGCCATAAATGTCACAATTATTCTTTGAGTCATAAATCGATTATGTGTACTCAATAAGGTGGCCATAATGAGTAAAAAAAATGGCTTATAAAACTCAGAGGTTTGGAAATTAAAGATAAAAAAATTTATCCACCGTTTTGCACCTCGAACCTCTTCACCAAGAAGAGCCGTTAAAATAAAGAGTAATACAAAACATATGAAAAGAATAAAGTAATTATCCTTAAAGAAGTGTGTCTTTAAACGGAAAAACAACACAAAAAAAGCAAGTCCTAAAAGCGAGAAGAATATATAGTTTAAAAACAAATCAGGACGGATTCCAAGTATGTTAAAAGATCCGAATATCAATAATCCTACAACTGAGAGCAATCCCCACAAGTCGAGCGATCTTTTTTTCATATCTTCTCTATAACAAGCTTGTCACCCTTACGTATTTCTTTTGCTGCAACCTTTTTCATTATAAGATCCTTGTATTTTGCAGGATAGCTAGGAATTGTTACTATAACTTGATCACTTGGATGTAATCCAATTTTTTTTCGTTCAACCTGAATTGTACGGATAATTTCTCGAGCGTCTCCGGCTTCACGGTCTAGGTTGTTATCGTGCGTATCAAACCTAGATTGTATGTCTTTTGCCTTCCCAGTATATTTTAGCTCGTATGCATTGATTTCATCTAAGACTACACGAACAATAAGATCAGAAAACTTAATTGGGCCTTTGTATTCAACTTCTCGAAGAGGAATACGTACTTTTATGCCAGCTTCCTTTCGTAATGCATGAATCGCAGATGATAATTCTATAGCATTTTTCATTTCTTGTTCTAACTTGTCGTCTGTTCTCCCTTCTTTAGGCCAATCTTGCAAATGAATAGATGATTCCGAAGTAATATTCTTAAATATTGCTTCTGTGATAAATGGAGCAAGAGGAGCAAGGGCCTTAAGATATTCAACAAGCACATACCAAAGAGTATTTAGTGTCATTGAAATATCTTCTTTATTTTCCGCGTCAGCGCGAACTCTGTCTCTTATTCGTCGTATATACCATCCAGAAAGATCGTTATTAAGAAAATGCTTTGTATACCCAACAGCAGAAACTGTATCGTATGCTTCCAATGCAGTTTTAATACTTTGTATTGTATTGTGTAATCGTGAAACAATCCACATATCTAAAACATTTGTAGATGGTTTTGAAAGATTTGGAGAAGGAGTCCATTTATGAAGAAGTGCGTATGTTGTGAAAAAATTATATGTATTCCATAAAGGTAATAATAATCCTCTAAGCTGTTCTCGATATTCTTCCTCGGAAATTAAAATGTCTTCACCTCTCATGACAGAGCTTCCCATGAGATAAATTCTTAAAGCATCTCCTCCATACTTTTCCAACATCATGCGCGGATCAGGATAATTACCATAATTCTTACTCATCTTTCTCCCATCAGATCCTAGTATTACTCCAGTTACCACTACGTTTTTAAATGCATGTGAATTAAATAAAACATTAGAAATAACGTGAAGTACATAAAACCACGCTCTAATTTGGCCGGTATATTCAACTATGAAATCAGGAGGGAAAAAATCGCCAAGTTTTTCCTTTTTATTAAATGGGTAGTGTCGTTCTGCATAAGGAGCTGATCCAGCTTCAATCCAACTATCGAGCACCTCGGGGACTCTTTTTGCTTTTTTACCACATCTCTTGCATGTAACAAAAATTTCATCAATGTCTGGTTTATGCAATTCGACCACCTTTTGTCCAGAAGCTTCTTCAAGCTCCTTTATCGAACCCGGAACAAATCGCTCCCCACAAGAACATTCCCAAACTGGAACCGGTGATCCCCAATAACGACTGCGAGAAATACACCAGTCCGGTGCTGCCTCCATGCTTTTTTTAAATCTTCCCTGTTTAAAATGGTTTGGATACCAGTTAATGGCCTCGTTAGTTTTAAAGAGTTCTTTTTTAATATCTTGAATATTTACAAACCACGCGTTTTGTGGAGCATAAAAAAGCTGTGTACCGCACCTCCAACAATGCGGCATACTATATGTGTAGGGCTCTTCTTTCAGGATAAGACCACGCTTTCTAAGATCGTCGTTTACTGCTTCATTAGCATCCAGATAAAACATTCCACCGAATTGAGGAACATGATCAAGTATATTACCTTCCTCGTCTACGTGTAGAACGATTTGAATATTTTCTTTTGTCATCACCTCAAGATCTTCCTCTCCATATGCAGCAAGCGTAACAACCCCAGTGCCCTCGTCTGCAGTTACGAAATCCCCACCAATTATGATGAATGCTTTTTTATCTTTTTCTATAGTATAGAAAGTATAGTGAGGTTCAAAAAATTCCCCGATAATTTTTTCCCCTTTAAAAGTATCAAGTATTTTATATTTGAGACCATCAAGGATTTTTATCGTTGATTGAGCAAGAATATATTTTTCATTCTCTATTTCTACGGTTACATATGTCAATACAGGGTTTACTGCAAGCGCGGGTGTAACAATTTTATTCCAGGGAGTTGTCGACCATGCAAGAATGTAAGTATTTTCATAGTTTGTAAGTTTATATTTATATATTGTCCCAAGATCTGTAATTTGTTTATAATTTTCACTATCCATTGCAACTTCAAAATTTGAAATCGGTGTTGAACAATGAGGACAAAAAAGTGAAACGCGGAGTCCTTTATAAATCTGTCCCTTATCATACATTTGCTTGAAAACCCACATAACAGATTCCATATACTCTTTGTCCATCGTTTTATAAGCATTTTTGAAGTCTACCCAACGACCAATATGGTCAACGTACCATTCCCACTCTGATGAAACATCCCCAACATACAATTTGCATTCGTCAATAAATTTTTTTATACCGATTGTTTCTTCAATATCTTTTTTTCGCTTTAATCCAAGTTTATTCTCAACTTTATTTTCTGCAGGAAGACCGTGACAATCCCAACCCCATACTCTGCGAACTCGATAACCCTTCATCGTCCAAAAACGCGGAAAAACATCCTTTGGAATACAAGATAATAGACTTCCATAATGAGGTAAACCCGTAATAAAAGGTGGACCATCGAGAAATGTCCATGTTTTACTCGGTGGTTTTGACTCAATTGACTTTTCGAAAATATTATTATCTTTCCAGAAATGAAGAATCTCTTGTTCTATTTTTGCAAAATCGGGCTTTGGGTCTATAGGTTTAAACATACGTAAGAATATTTCACTTAATTGAATCTATCTTTGCTGCAAGAATAAAATCATTTTCATGAAGACCGTTAATTGTGTGAGTATAACAAGTTATCTTGATGTTATTCCACCGATATAAAAGGATGTCTGGGTGATGTCCCTCGTGTTCTGCAATAGTTGCAATTGAGTTTATGAAAGCTACTGCTTCTTTGAAGTTCTTAAATGAAAAGTCTTTCTCTATTTTTTTTCCATCTTTAACTATCCAACCCTTAAGTTGGTCAAGATACTTCTTATATTCATGCTCTGACAAAGGATTTACGCCTCCTTCGCATGGAATGCATTTTTTATGCAAGAGATCGGACGACATAGTTATATTTTTTTTCTAAGAAACGCAGGCGTATCAAATTCTTCATCATCAATAAATTCATCTTGTGTATCAGTTGTTTCTTGTTTCGTATTTTGTGATTCAATAGATTGTTTACCTACCTCCTCCTCATTGAGAAGTGCAGGTCTTGATCTACTTAATTGTGATAATCGTAAGCGTCGCTCATCAATTTTTGTAGCAATCACTGTAATACGAACTTGATCAACCATGCGCTCATCAATAACTGCTCCAAATATTATATCAGCATCAGGATCAACTGATTTTGCAATAACTGAAGCTGCTTCATTTACCTCACTCATGCTCAAGTCTGTCCCACCAACGATATTGAACAAAACTCCTTTAGCTCCTGCTAGTGAAGTTTCTAGAAGAGGTGATGAAATTGCCTGTTTTATAGCTGCGATAGTTCTATTTTCACCACTAGCTGTTCCTATCCCCATAAGTGCGGTTCCTGCTTCATGCATGATAGTTCGCACATCAGCAAAATCTACATTTATTAGTCCTGGGGTAGTTATGAGTTCGGCGATACCTTTAACACCCTGATGAAGAATTGAGTCTACTTTTTTAAAAGCTTCAAGAATACTAACTTTTGTGTCAATAATCTCTAATATCTTTTGATTTGGAATAACAATAAGAGTATCAACTTTACTTCGAAGATTTTCGACCCCTTCTTGTGCGAGAACTTTTCTACGGGCTCCCTCAAAGACAAACGGTCTGGTCACAACAGCTATAGTTAAAGCTCCAACTTCTTTTCCAATCTCTGCAATGATTGGTGAAGCTCCTGTTCCTGTTCCCCCACCTTCCCCAGCAGCAATAAAGATCATATCTGCACCCTCAAGTTGTTCCTTTATTTTTTCTTTTGATTCTTCTGCTGCTTGTCTACCAATTTCCGGATTTCCACCAGAACCTAACCCTTTAGTAAGATTTTCACCGATTTGGATTTTAACATCAGCTTTATGATTAAGGAGGGCTTGTGCATCGGTGTTCAGAGCAATAAACTCTACACCTACAATATCTTCTTCAGAAATCATTGTGGTTAATGCGTTACCACCACCACCACCAATTCCTACGACTTTTATCCGTGCTGGTTGTCCTGCTTTAGGTTTGACGAGCATTTTAGGGTATAAATGACTTGAATAAATCAAAAGTCTTTTTAAACGAGCCCTTTAATGATAAATTCCTGAATATTTTATCAAAATCTTTAAAATGTAGCTTCTGATCAACAACACCCTCGTCTCTGGCATAAAGGAGAAGTCCCACAACACTTGCGTATTGAGGGTACATAACCTCATCTATCAGTCCGCTAATAAATTGCGGTTTTCCTATACGAGCAGGCATACCGATAATTCTTTTTGCTGCATCAATAAGCCCTGTGGTCATAGCTCCACCCCCTGATATTACAAGTCCTGAAGGTATTTGATTGATAAATCCGCTTTTATCAATCTCCTCTAAAACCTTATCAAATATCTCTTCAGAGCGGGGTCTTATTATACCATCAATAACCGTCTTGTAAGAAAATGACTTTAGTCCTTCAATAATACCTAGATGCGTGACATCGATGTCATCCTGTTTCTCTTCCTTCATCTTTTGCTTGACTTTTTCGTCAGTAAGATACAACTTTATTTTTTCAGCAGATTCTAGAGATATGCGAAGACCAACAGCTATATCATTAGTTATGTGACGAGCGCCAATTGGAATTGAAGAAGAATAACTCAAAGCCCCTTCTACATAAACACATACGTCAGTCTTACCACCACCAATATCAACAACAACTACCCCAAGTTCTTTCTCTGTATCAGATAATACTGCTAAAGCAGAAGATAATCCAGAAAACACATATGCTCTGGTTTCAATACCAAGATCGGCAAGACATCGCTCTAGGTTTTTAAGATTGGTCAAGCTTGCTGTGATTATGTGCGTATTCACTTCAAGACGGACCCCACTCATTCCGAGTGGACTTTTAATACCATCTTGACCATCAACAATATACTCACGAGGAACTACTTCGATTACCTCTCTTGTTGAGGAAATCGAAATCGCTTTGGCTGCATCAATAACACGAACCATATCATCATGAGATATCTCAATATCTGGTTGTGACACAGCAACAACTCCATGTGAGTTGAG
The DNA here is from genome assembly GCA_001788095.1 of Candidatus Roizmanbacteria bacterium RIFCSPHIGHO2_12_FULL_37_23. GTDB lineage: Bacteria > Patescibacteriota > Microgenomatia > UBA1406 > HO2-37-13b > 2-12-FULL-37-7b. The sequence goes on along the minus strand of MFZX01000029.1, from coordinate 23,789 downwards.
TGATTCAATATGAGGACCACCAACAGCAATATAAGCGGATTGAACTTTAGCTCCAGCCATACGCTCAGCTTTTTCTACGGATTCCTCAACTGCATCAGTGACTTGATGAATGTCAACGATTTGACCTCTTCTCACTCCCCTTGAGGGTATACTTGAAAAACCCATAACACGAGGTTCGCGTTCTTCTTCAGATTGCTTTGCGATTATCGTTGAAATTTTTGAGGACCCAACGTCAATCCCGCACAATATAGTGTCTGCCATATTTTATACGAGGTATTAATATATGATTACTGGTTTTTCAAACCTAACATCAATGCTTTTATAGTTTGTTCCTTTTATCACCAATTGTTCAATAATAAACTTAATCTCAGCAACCTGAGCTTTCATATCCCTGTTTGTGGTGAATATATACTGGCTTTCTCTTGCTCTTAATACTATCATATTCTCATTCATAATATCAATGCCTTCAACCTTAATCCCTACCTCGTTAATGCCGTCTGCAAATTGAAGGCTATACACTATGTCTTTGTGCTGTATAACCTCACCAGCTCGATATTGATTAAAATATAGTTTTTGATAATAATTGATGATCGGGACTGAGTGGACCAATGTCTTCTCTCTTTGTTTAGCGATAATTCTTCCATCGTTAGATAAAAGCAATTCCCCATCTGCGATTGCGAGTTTAGCAGTAACTCTGTTCTTTACAACAACAATGTCAATTGTATCTGGGGATTTTGTCTCAACTTTTATAGATTTGATATTCGGATTGAGACTGTAAAGATTCTGCTCAATTTCTTTAGGAGAAATAAAAAAGTATGACTTTTGTGAGTATTGTGTAATCCCATTCAGATTATCTATTCCTTGTATATTTATATGTTTTATGACGAAAAAAAATCTGGAAAAAAATAAGATTATAAGCGCTGCTACAAAAACTAGTAAATAAATATTAGTTGAAATTTTACGAATAGGTTGTAGAGTTTTTAATATGAAGATTTTTATTCTCATCATTGTAGGATTTCATGCACTATTTTCGCCGCAACATCGTCTTGAATATATTTTTTAAGTTGTGGAAAATGTTCTTGATAGTATTTATTATTAAAAAATACCTTTTTTATTAACAACAAAAGCTCTTCGCTATCTTTTGATTGATCAAATACTTCTGAGACTCCTGCTTCGTGCATAAAATAAGCATGTTTGTCTTGTTCTTTTCCTGCTGACCATGGCAGAGGAACAAGCACGGAAGGTATATTAAAATGCATCAGTTCAAAGACTGTATTTGCTCCCGCGCGAGAAACAACTATCGAAGCATGTTTATAGACCCAACCTATTTCATTTTGATACATATGAGGTGCGGGGAAGTAATTTTTTATCCGAAGCGAAGATAACCTCTCAAAGTCATTGTATTCCTGAATATTTCCTGTTTGGTGTATAACAATAAAATCTTTAGTCAATTCTTCTAAGATATTTTCAATATGAACATTAAGACTATGCGATCCAAGGGTTCCACCCATAATAAAAAGGATTGGATTATTTCCTATTTTTATAAAGGGTTTTTCTACATTTTTTAGAATTGATGTGCGTATAGGATTACCTGTGAGTATTGTTTTTTTACTTGGAAAGACTCTTTGTGCTTGTGGAAATGCAATAAATATCTTGGTTGCAATTCTCGCCAAAAGTCTATTTGTCAGGCCAGGATTAATAGTCTGTTCATGTATGTATACAGGAATTTTCCGATCATGTGCAGCTAGAGCAATTGGAAATCCTATATACCCACCAAACGTCAGAATTGCATCAGGTTTATGCTCGTGTATAATCTTTCTGCTCTGGAGAATTCCGATAAAAATTTTACCAATATTAAGAATGCTTTTCAAAGATATTGATCGAGAAAATTTTCCTGTTGTGAGATGTATAAAAGGTATTTTAAGTTTTTCTACCTGAGTATATTCGTATGACAACGTTAGTTCATTATCAACCGTATATTGTCTGCCAACAAATATAATCTGAACGTCTTTCCGTTTTTGAAGTTCCTCAATGACAGCTAGAGCAGGAGTAGCATGTCCACCAGTTATTAATATCTTCATGCTAAGAATATTGTATCATCTTCGAGCAACGCTAATAGATATACCAATGAGAGAATAGAAAACTAAAAGACTTGATCCTCCATACGAAATAAACGGCAATGGTACACCGGTCAATGGAATTAACCCTACCATACCACCAAGATTAATAATAAGCTGTAAACAAAGAAGACAAAATATTGAGCTTACTAATAATTTACCAAATCGATCTTTTGCATGTTTCGCAGTCTTAAGAAGCGTATACATAAGTACTAAGTAAAGTACTATAAGAATAAATGAGCCTATAAAACCAACCTCTTCACCAATAATTGCGAAAATCGAGTCAGTATGAGCTTCAGGAAGAAATTGATATTTTTGCCTTGAGCTTGCAAACCCTCTACCTATAATTCCACCGGCAGATAACGAGATCAATATCTGTCGGATATGGTAACCTATTCCTTCCGGGTCAATACTAGGATTTATGTATGCCATTAGCCGTCTCATACGATAAGATGATGTTGCAATAAGAAAGAAAAAGCCTCCAAAAGCTATAGGAATAAGAAAAAAAAGATATTTTAGTGACTCGCCAGAAAAATAGTATATTGTAATAAAAAGCGAGAAAATAATGATAGCTGTCCCCATATCTGGCTGCACCATAATCAAACCTATCATGAAAAGGAGAAGTAATAAAAACGACACAAAACGCTCTCTTTCTTTATGCAAAAACCACGAAGATAAATAGAGAATAATAGAGAACTTAGCAGCTTCTGTAGGCTGAAAAGTAAATGATCCCAGGCTTATCCAACGTCGCGCACCCGCGACATGGGTTCCTATTCCTGGTATAAGCACAAGAATGAGAAATATTATTGAAATAAGTAATGCAGGAAAGGATATATAGTAAAGCTTACGGTAATCGAAGACAGAAAAGAAAATCATAATAAAAAACCCCAGAGATGCCCAAATGATTTGAAGCTTCATGTAATGAAAACTATCTCCAAGACCTCTAAACGCACTAACCGATGATGCTTCAAAAATAAAAAAAAGTCCAATAATAGTGAGTAGTAAAGGCACCCCAATAAGAGTTCCTATCTGTTTTTTTTGATCAATTTGAAGTTTTTTGAGGATTTTTTTCTTTTTCTTCATATTGTTTTACGCACCTCATAAATTCATTTCCTCTCTCGGGGAAATTCCTAAACATTGTATAGCTAGGCGCTCCAGGAGACAGTAAACATGCTGTGCCCGACGGACTATGTTTATAGGCAAAATCAACCGCATCTTCCATATTGTTTGTTGTAAAAATTCGTGGTCTATATTCTCTCTTTTTATTGATTAACTTTTCTAGAACGATTTCAGTATCAGGAAAAAGTACAATATTGTCAATGTGTAATTCAAAAAGTTTTTCTACTAAGTCTCGAAAATCATACTCCCTGTTTTGTCCCCCTAACAAGATTGTACTCACATTCGTAATTCTTGAGAGAGCTTGGAGTGTCGCAGCGGGATGATTTGCAGCAGAATCGTTATAAAATTTTATTCCTTTAAATATCCCGACATATTGGTGCCGATGAAGAAGCGGCTTTGTTTGACTAATTATTTCTCTCGCAGCATTTCGATTTATACCAAATAATGAGGTTACTGTAAGAGAAGCTGAAACATTAGATTGATAAAAAGGTCCGATATCGGATTCATCATTGTCCTTGTACGCTACGGGTTGAGCTTTTGTATGAAAAACCAGCTGTTCAAGTTCTAGTTGACCACTGTTATATACATAATAATCTTTCTTCGAGGCGTATTTAGCTATTTGAGCTTTTGCTTCAAAATAGGCTCCAAAGGATACGTGATTGTGTAGTTCTTGATAAATATTAAGGATACATGAAACATGGGGTGAATATTGTATATCCTCCAACTGATAGCTTGACAATTCCAGAACGATGATCGATGACTCATCAATATCACTTAAAAGAAGATCAAGCATTGGTTCTCCGATATTTCCAGCCAACTCTGAACTTTTTCCCGCGTTACGTAAAATACTATGCACCAAATGACTTGTTGTACTTTTTCCTTTTGTACCAGTTATTCCAATAGTTCTATATTTTGAGTTTGCAAAAAAAATGTTCGTGGCAGTTGTGTATGGTTTTGTTACAAACTTTTTAGGAATTCCTGGTGACTTAATTACAAGGTTGCATGATTTTTGTTTTTCGAGGTAATCTGGGCCATCTTTTTGATCAGCTGTTTCAATGGTGACATCTGGAGCAAACTTTCTTAAAAATTTCTCTGTAGATCTCCCTTCTACACCATATCCTAAAATAAGGATTTTTTTATATTCGCGAATAGCATCAATTTTCATGAATAATAGATTTAAACTTCTCAGGGATATTACTGTCATTACCATATGAAAACACTTCTCTCTCAGCTTGTGCGATGCTCTCAATATTACTTAACAATCTATCCTCTAATTCTTCCATAATACAATCATTCAGATATTCTCCTCGTCTATATGCTCTGTATAAAGCAACTTTCATTTCCTGTGGAGTTCCAACGCATTCAAATGGTTTCGTGTTTCCTTCTCCTAAGAGTTCTTGGAAAATAGGTATAAGTCTTTTTTCGCTGTACAAATTCTTATCGAATATCTCAAGCATGTGTTTTTTTGGGAGAAATGCGGAAAGAATACAGAATACAAAAACGGTCTTTGCTGATGAATAATCCCACCGATGTGAATTATTATTTTTGTTTATTCTAAAATTATGATTACTGCTTGAAAATGTCTGAAAATATTGTGGGAAGCGCGTAAAAATTTCTGCAATTTTGATCTCATAAAATGGTCTTATAAAAGAAAAGTATTGCACATCTTTAGAGACAAACATCTTTATATATTCTGAGAATAATATTTCGAATTCAAATGACTTACTCCATTGGTGGCTTACAACTTCATCTAAATAGGTAATGTTCCCATAATTACTGCTTCTCTCATTTGAAAAAACTATGTACGAATAATCGTACAGCAGAGCATATAGAAGGGCTACAAATGCGTAAATCGCAGAAATAGGAACATGACCGTTATATACCTGGCCCGTTTGGTTCAGCTCAAGTATCTGTTTGTCGATCGTCCTGCGAACAACCATAGCTTTTTTTTGAGCAATTGCTGCTACTTTTTCTTGTACTGGAAAAATATTAAGAGAAAAAAGATCAAAATTTATATTCTTTTCCTTTAGAAGTTCTAATGTAACGATTGAGTCCTTACCCCCACCAAGAGTAACGAGTGAACGATCCGTAGGATGATGCGTATTGCTATCAATAGTCGAAGGATTATCACCAAAAGGAAAGTGTATTAATCCGCGATAATCAAGTTTATTCTTATAAAAAAATTCCCCTAATCCTTTTGTATAAAGAATGTCCCAAAAATGTGCTTGTTCCTTTGTGAGTGTGTATTTTGAAGTTGAAATTTTTGGAGGAACGAATAATTTATAATAACTTACTCCAAGAACTAAATGAATACTCTGGAGAATGTTATTGAGAGTAACATTCGAAATCTTGCTAATGTCGACTGGTTTTGGAAGCTCAAGTTTTTCAATAAAGGTTTTTGGCGTTGACCCATCAAGGTCAATTGAATAGGTAAAGAAAATCTCACCTTTTTGCCAATCTGGTTTATAGTCTACAAATACAAATTCTTTTGCCGAAATCATATACTCATTATAGAAAACTTATAGTATATTTACTTGAGAAACGCAATCATAAGTCCAAATACGGCAAAGAGAATGGAGATGACCCAAGCACGCATAACAATTTTAGGTTCTTCCCATCCTTTATATTGAAGCCATAGGTGAATTGGAGCTACAGGAAAAAGCTTTTTCCCTCGATATTTTTTTGATACAAGTTGTATGAGTGATGAAAGAATTTCCGCAACGAACACGCCTCCGATAATAGTCAGAGCAAAAACTTTTCCAAGCAAGAGTCCAATTACAGCAAAAGTTGCTCCAAATGATAGCGCTCCTGTATCTCCCAAAAAAAGTCGCGCTGGATACACATTAAAATACAGAAAAGCAATAAGTCCTCCTATCCATACTGCAATAAATATTAATAAGGGAGTGTCTAGTATAGATATAGATATCGTCCAAAAGGCTAGAAGTGCAATAAGTAACACCCCACTAGATAGTCCATCAAGACCATCGGAAATATTAACAGCGTTTGAAAAAGCAACAATAACAAATGTTGCAAAAGGAATATACCACCACGAAAGATCATAAACCCCTAAGTAAGGTATGTTGATAATACTAACGTCGAGTTCTGAAAACATCCAATATGAAACGATAGTAGCCAATAGTAATTCAATTATTAATTTATGTCGTAATCGAAGGCCAAAAAAGGATCCTTGTCGCCAAAAGAACATTTTTTTAAAATCATCATAGAGACCTAAAAAGGAAAAAAATAGAAACGTAAACAATAAAATTTTTATTTCAGAAGTTATTGATTGATAATTAGATACAATGTCCTTTCCCATAAAGGCAAAGGAAAATATAAATAAAGTGAATCCGAACAATGTTGTAAGAATTATGAGGATTCCACCTCCAACTGGTGTTCCTGCTTTTTGTTTGTGGAATTTATCGAAAATCGGCGTTCTTTTGTTAAAAGCGTCTCGTGTTTCTTGAGAAGCCCTTTGAAATTTGAGTTTGTACAATAAATTGATAAAAGGGATAAGTAAAACTAAATTAACAAGGAAAGATATAAAAAAAACGAGTAAATAAATTGCCATAAACCTAGAAGCCCATTCTCAATAAACCATTAAGTTAATAATCTTCGGTACAAAAATCAACAACGCAAGAATACTTACACCGACTACGTAGGTTAACATTGCAGCAGCTGAAACATCCTTGGCAATTTTGATTTCTTTTTTCCACTCCTTTGTTATCGCATCTGTTGTTGCTTCAATCGCTGTATTAATCGCTTCAACAACGAGCCCGATTGTTATTGCAAAAATAACAAGTAGCCATTCAAAATAACTAATGTTTAATATATAACTCGCCAGCATTACTATAATTGAGATGATAAGATGCATTTGGTAGTTTGCCTGAGATCGAATAGCCCATTTAAAACCATTTATAGCGTTTTTAAAGGCATTTCCGTGTTGTTCTACCCGCTTGTTAATGCTTTGTACCATTATGTTAAAATCTTTTTAAGTGCATTGAGAACTTTTTCAGAATCATGTCGCAGAATACTCCTTGGGTGCCTATCTGCCTTAGAAGCATTGTAACGCACATTAGCAACCAAATCTATACGAATTATATTGCTATTCATTTCAAGGTCGTCTTCGACAATATCTTCATTATATTTTCTATAATGATCAAGGATGTCGTCTCGAATTCTGCCTGTATTAACAAAAATACAATCAATATTCCTTCCAATATATTTCTTTAAATCATTAACATGTTCGGAGGCAGTATAGTGCGTTGTTTGTCCTGATTTTGTCATGAGGTTCATAAAGTTGATAATTTTTGCCTCTGATTTATCTAAAGCTTTCTGAACTCCATCTACGAGTAGGTTGGGAATAAGACTCGTATAAAGATCCCCAGGTCCGATAATAATATAATCTGCCTTATGTATAGCTTGGAGCGCTCGTGGATTAGCCTTTGCTCGAGGCTTAAGATATGCTTTTGAAATCCTACTTTTTTTGTGTGAGGCTGTATCAATAAGCTCTTCAGATTCAAGTGTTTCACCATCCTCATAATCAGCACAAAGATGAACTTTGTCAAAGGTTACGGGAATAACATCTCCTTTTGTTTGTAATATATATGAAGCACTATCAATAACCTGTTGATAATCGGATGTAGTTTTTTCTAACGCAGCTAGGAAAATATTACCAAAATTATGACCTCTAAAATCTCCATTTTCAAATCTATAAAGAAAAAGCTTACGCCATAAATCAGGGGCGTCTGAAAGAGCTACTAAACATTGACGTATATCCCCTGGTGGCAATACACCAAACTGATCTCTGAGCCGACCAGTACTTCCACCACTGTCCATCATAGAGACAATCACTGAAATTTCATAAGGTTCTTCTTTGATTCCGCTCAAAACAGTAAACGTCCCTGTACCACCACCTATAACAACTACTTTTTTCATGTATATATTGTAGCACGATAATCCTTAATATGAAAACTGCAAACCGAGCATCAACTTATAAAATAACCTTGGATGAAAAGTGAAGCGAAGATGATCTGAAGAATACTAAACAAAACTATAACGATGTATTTTATTCCGACGTGCTTTATTTGAGCGAGAAGTATAAACATTGCCCATGCAAATAAAGCATATCGAGGTATTGAAGAAAAAGTTCCCGTAAGTGGAGGAAGCAGGATGTGTGCAAGCGAAAAAATTGAAATTCCTATACCAAATGTGTCTTTTCTTCGCCAAGTATTGATAAAAAACAAAAGACTTGTAATTAAGACAAAATTGAAAAAAATAAACTCAACCATGGCTACACAATATTGGTAGGTGAAATCTGCAGTAAAAAAAATACGTAGATAACGGTAATAAACCTGTGGAAGTAATATGAGTGATGTTGACCTATTCGCCCCAAAAGCAGGTTGGGAAGTAAAAAAATAAAGAGGATTTCCGAATTTTGCTTGGAGAAAGATCATATAGACGCCAAGTCCAGCAAATGGAGAGATCAATATAATAGGATGCTTGAACCACATGTAAGTAATATTTTTTATAAAATTCTTTTTCTTCTCATAGAAATACATAACGAAAGGTATTATCAGTAGGAAACCCTGAAGGCGAGTAAGTGATGCTAAAAAAGCGAAAATTCCTGCTCTATCATGTTTTTTTTGATAAAAAAAATAAAGGCTCAAACATATAAACATGAGAAATATTCCTTCGGTATATACGGCAGTAAAGAAAAAGGCAGTAGGAAACGTCACCAAAAAAATCACAATCCATTCGCTTGTCTTTTTGTCATATTTAAAGGAAAAAAGTTTTAGAAAATAATATATACCAATAAAAAATCCGGTATAAGATACTAACAATCCCGCAGAAAGATGAGCTTTATGTAAGAGTCCTCCGAGAGCACGAATCATCAAGGGATAAAGAGGAAAGAAGGCTTGATCGAACTGATGGTATCCATCTCGAGCAATATTTATATAGTGAGCTCCATCAAAATTGGCCCAAGAGTACAGTACTTGAGATAAATTATAACTTATGAGGAGGTCTCTATATGGAAAATTACCTGCATATGGAATAAGTCGTGCTGAAAGAAATGCAACAGTCAAAAGACATATCGTTCGAATACTAACAATAGCGACTAATCGCCATTTCATAATTGCTTATTATATAATAACATTATGCAAGCGGTACTTCTTGTGGCAGGTGCAAATAAAAGGTTTTTCCCTCTGGAAACACTGGGACATAAAGCGATGACTCGTCTTTATGGAAGGCCCTTAATTGAATATGTTATTGAGGACCTTCGCGAATGTGGAATTCATCAGTTTGTAATCGTTGTTCCTAAGGGTGATAAGGTAATTACTACGCACTTACAAAAAGGCGAGGACCTCGGTGTCACCATTCAATATGCCTATCAGGATAGTCCTAAAGGACAAGGAAATGCTCTATTATGTGCTGCAGATCTTATCAACGAGTCTTTTATTATTCCTAATGCATATCATATTCTTGAAAAAAATCTTTTTAAAACATTAATTGATCGCTTTAATACTGAAGACCTCGATGGGCTCATCCCTGCGAAATATGAGGAAGGTATTCACGAATATGGAGCTCTTGATCTTGACGGCGAAAGAATTAAGAGTATTATTGAAAAACCTCGAGCCGGCACTGAACCATCACATTATCGCTCAACGTCAGCATTTCTTTTCAAACCTGACTTCATCCACTCTCTCAAAAACCGCACATCCCATCAGTATGCATATGAAGAAGCTATTTCAGATTATGCTCATGATAAAAAAGTCCTTATGCATAAAATAGAAAAGGAGCAGTATATTCCTACTTTAAAATACCCATGGCATCTTTTAGAACTCTTCACACATCTTGCACTTACAAAAATAGGATACATTAGCCCTAATGCAAGTATTGCAAAAACGGCAATTATTGAAGATACGGCCTATATAGATGATGGTGCGATTATCTTAGACGGTGCTCATATAAAAGGTCATACATATATTGGTAGAAATGTGTATATCGGAGACCATTCTGTAATCCGTGATAGTGATATAGGAAAAAATGCTCAGATTGGAATTCATGCAGATATTGCACGCTCTATTATTATGGAGGACGTTCATTTTCATGGTGATGGTTTTATTGGTGATTCAGTAATTGGATCTTTTTCTCGTCTCGGAGCAGGATTTATTACAGCGAATAAACGAATGGATAGAAAACCCATTTTAAGCTATATGGATAAATCAGAGATAAATACAACCGAACATGCATTAGGAGTTATATGCGGGAAACAAACGTCATTTGGAGTACGTGTTTCAACAATGCCTGGAATACTCGTAGGTGAAAAATCAACTATCTGGCCTGCAATGACAGTGTATACTAGCCTTCCACACTCAGGAAAATTAAAACCGAAAATTCAACCTTAGAGGTTGTTTAGGTTCGCAACCTTGGGATTTTCAATAAATCCTATAAAATTTATACTTTAATCACAACTTTAATAGGTAGGTGATCTGATCCTTTGGTCTCAACAACTTCAAAACTTTTTACTATTATATCTTTACTTACAAAAATATGGTCAATTTTCATTTTTTGCTGCTCCCTATCTATAAAGGTAAAATCTTCGTTTTCTCTGTCAACATTAGGTAGTATCTTGTTAATTTTTTTTATCGGTTCTGTACTCATTGTAGCGTTAAAGTCTCCAACAAGAATAGTTTTCTCGTACGAGAGTAAAGCATCGAGATTGCGAAAGTGCATTTCGCTAATTTCAGACTTCCCTCCATATCGGGGATAATAAACATGTGTATTTATGACACGAACATCTGTTTCATTACTATTCATCCCTACTTCAACTGCATTTCTCGGCTCTGTAGTCCAATCATCACCATATAAATCAGCAGGACTCAATTGATGACATACTTGGTTTTTACATTCAAAACGTGAAAGAATTGCGTTTCCCAGATCGTATGGTCTTCCCGACTGTTGAGATGGCAATGCAGGACAAAAATAAAGATGGTATCCAAGTTCCTGTGCTAATTTTTCTCCGACGTTTCCTCTATTATCTTTCCAAACAGCAACCTCCTGAAGTCCAAAGACATCGGCGTTGAGTTCCTTAAGTCCCTGAAGAATTTCATCATATCGCTCTCCTTTTAAAATATTCCAAGATACAACGGAAATATTCACACGCGTTTAATAGCTGCCCCTAAACTCTGTAACTTTCTCTCTATGTCTTCATAGCCCCTATCTATAATTGATGCTCCATTTATGACAGATTCACCTTCTGCGCTACAGGCAGCGATAAGTATTGTCGCTCCAGCGCGGAGATCTTTAACATCCATAACTCCATTATGCAATTGAGTTGGTCCTTTTATACGAATAGCTTGTTGTAGCGACTTCAAATTATCATCATTCTCAATATTAAATTGGTAAATTTTCCTTGGATTATCTAATTCTGGCTGATAAAATTCTATGTCAGCACCGAGTTTTTGGAGTTCGGAGACATATCCAAACCGATCTTCAAATATCGTTTCATGGATTGTAGAAACACCATGTGCCTGTGTCATCATCACAGCCCATGGACCCTGCCAATCGGTCATAAATCCTGGATGCGGTCCTGTCGTAATACTACTACTTTTTAACTCACCTTTATAGTAAAATCGTATACCTTCAGGTAAAACTTCTACACCTGCGCCAATATTTTTTATCTCAGTTGCAAAATACTCAATGTCACTTTCTTTTATACCGTAAATCATGATATCACCTCTTGTTGTTATTCCAAATGATGCAAAAGTAGGAGCTTCATTTCTATCCACCATAATGGTGAAGGAATCATTTTTATAATGCAGAATTGGTGTTCCTTTTATTAAAACCGAGCCGTTTTCTCTTTTTATGTGTGCTCCAGCCTGATTGAGCAAGTTAATAAGATCATCGATTTCTGGTTCTTGAGCAGCATTCTTAATCACAGATTCGCCATCTGCGCGGGATGCAAGCATTATAGCCAATTCTGTTCCTGTGTGTGTTGGTTTGTCAAACGTAAATGTTGTGCCTCTGATAGAATTACCATTGAGTTGTGATTCATAAAAGCCCGTTTCAGAATTATATGTTACCTTTACTCCAAACGCTTGAAGCATACTAATATGCCTATCTATGGGCCGAGCTCCGAGCCTGCATCCTCCAGGATTAGGAATAAAAGCTTTACCAAAACGGTATAGTAGGGGAGCAAAAAACATAAAAGAAGCTCTAATTTTTGCCGCATGCAAAAGATCAATAGTATCTGAAGAGAGTCCATGACTATCAACCACCACGGTATTCGAATCAGTAAAATCGGCTTGTGCTCCAAGTTTGTTTATAAGATGGAGTAATTCATTGATGTCTCTGATGCGAGGAATATTTTTGAAGGTGATGGGACTATCAAAAAGCAATGCTGCAATAAGTACTTTCAATGCAACATTCTTAGCTCCTGAAAGCTGTATTTGTCCCTTCAACGGCTTCCCTCCTCTGACGATAAATGAATCCTCACTATTATCCATATACGTAATATCAAAACCTCGAGCAACTACTAGATTGTCAATACTTCCTCTTCGAGGTCTATTCCATACTTCTCTTTTACTCTCTTTTTTATAAAAGTAACCAAATTTTTAACATCTTCGCTTGTTGCATTTCCTGTATTAACGATAAAATTTGCATGTTTTTCAGATATCTGTGCTCCACCAATCGAATATCCTTTTAAACCAAGTTCATCTATCATTTTACCAACCGATTCACCTTTTACGTTTTTAAAATAACAACCAGATGATGCTATTCCCATTGGTTGAGTTTGTTTTCGGTAATCCATTGAGGTTTGCGCATGCAATTTTGTCTCTTCGGGAGAAATCTTAGCTAATTTGAACTCAGCCCATAATACAATCTCCTTTGTTTCATGCAAAATACTATAATCATATGCAAAATTAAAATATGACTTTGGAACACTTTTAAATACTCCATCTCGAGTCACTAAACCTGCTCTCACAAGCGGGTCACCAACATAAACCTCCTGTCTATTCTTTCCTGGATTTATATACCACTTAGAATTCATGTATAAAGCCCCACCGAGAGTTCCAGGAAGACCGACGTGATATTCAAGCCCTGACCACCCTTCATCTGCCGTTTCTTTTGCTAATCGAGTCATAGAGTATCCTGAAGATACTTTAAGAATAACATGACCACTTCTATCTTCAGCAATCTCTTTGTACATGACCTGATTCTTAATAACTAATCCTTTCATTCCTTTGTCTGAAACGACGACATTAGAAACACCACCAAAAACAAAAAAAGGAATGTTTAGATTGGATGCAGTTTGTATAGCATTAATAATATCTTCATCGGTTTTTGCTTCGAAATAGAATTCAACTGGTCCCCCAACCTTGAACGTAGTATAAGGAGCTAAACTGATATTTTGTCGCACTCTTCCTTTTCCCAGTTTTGCTTCAAGCTGTTCTAAAATCCCCATATTAATTTATGACTTATTCATGACGCTTATTATTCCTTCATGTAATTTATACACATCACCTGCGCCTGCTGTAATAACAACATCACCTCTTTTAAGCTCTTTTGCGAGTTCGCTCATTATTTTTTTATCCGATACATACGAGATGGTTTTAATATGCATCTGGTTTGCTTTTACTTCTAAATCTTTTGATGTAATTTTCCCATCAGTCTTTTCTCGAGCAGATGCAAAAATATCAATAACATATGATTTATCAGCATCTCCTAGCGCATGTACAAAATCATTGAGAAGCATCTTTGTTCGAGTGTATGTATGGGGCTGGAAAACTAAAATCCTTCGAGATCTCGGAAACTTTTCTCGAACAGCTTCAAGCAATGCTCTAATCTCTCTTGGATGATGTGCATAATCGTCGAAGAGATATATATTGTTCTTTTTATAGATTAACTCTAGTCGTCGCGATAGTCCTTTAAACAAAGCGATTGCAGACTTCACTTTTGTGAGATCAAGCGATAGTAAGATAGATAGCGCAATGGCAGAACCTGCGTTTTGAACATTGTGATGACCCAAGAATGGTAATTTAAAAACACCAAGATGTTCACCATGTAATCGCGCACTAAAAACTGCTCTTTGAAATTCCTCTGTATGCATGAAGTGCAATACGAGGTCGGCATCTTCAGAAAAACCGTATGACATCCGTTTTTCCTCAGGAAGAACTTCTGCAAGCCTACGCAATGCGACATCATCTATGCAGTAAATCAATCTCCCCTTAGGATTCTTTTTTAACTTTTTAAAAAAATCAACAAAAACCTTTTTTACTGCATTGATATCTTTATATACATCAGGGTGATCAAAATCGATATTCGTACAAATAATATAATCAGGACTCTGGTACATGAAGCGGGGAGTACTATCAGTTCCTAGAGATGAAACATACTCGTCTCCTTCAACAACCAAATAATCAGATCCTCCAAAAGATCCCCCATAATAACCAGAAAATTTAGATGTTCCGACAAGGTGGCTCGATGACAATCTAAGTTGCCTCAATATGAAAGAAATAAGTGACGTTGTTGTTGTTTTTCCATGAGAACCACATATGGTAATTTTTGTTTCATACCCATCCATCAGTTGTCCAACTTCTTCTGCTAGTGTCATGACTTTTACACCTTTCTCTTGTGCTGTTAAGACTTCTATATTTGTAAGACCTCCGTGAGCTCCTGTAGTAACAACTAAGTCAATATTATTAGTAATATTTTTTGGCGAAAACCCTTTGAGAACTTTAATATGCTGCTCGTGCAAAACTTCATCTGTAGGAAATTTATCTTGAATGTCCGAGCCCCATACATTATTTCCACACTCTTTTAAGTATGTAGCAAGAGCTGTCATCCCAACACCTTTTATGCCGACAAGATAAATATTTTGCATAGATTAATACATAATACTTAATACTTAATACCTAATACTTAGCAATCCAACTCTCCATCCGCTTTGTAGACTTATCTCTATTATACGAATAAAAGTGATCTTTGTGACAACTTGTACAAAATGGAAAGTAGTCAATATTATTTTTTTGTATGCCTGCATCCACGAGTTGCAGATATGCAAGGTATCCCAAGTTTAGAAATATATCATTGTTGTTCTTTATAAAAATTCTGTCTACATAACGAGGAAATGTCTTTCTAAATAGATCTAATCTATCTCCATATATTTTGTAACAGCAGGCGCTTATTGACGGGCCAATTGCAACAATAATATTCTCTTTCTGAACCCCTTCTTTAGCCAAAAAATTAACCATCTTCAGAGGTAAATTCAGTAGTGTTCCTCTCCATCCTTGATGCGAAACACCCAAGATACTCGATAAGGTATCAGCAAAAATTATTGGAACGCAGTCTGCAGTTTTGACTATTAGTGTTACACCGTTCAATCGAGTTATCATTCCATCTGTGTTCTGAAACTTTTCTCGATCTATATTCTGTGCTGTAATTTTCACGATTTTATCACCATGTACCTGCTTCATGACAATTCTATGATTTTGAGGATTTCTACTTAACCGTGTCCCAAAACTTGAAGTATATCCCGTGTCTCGTAATTTTGACGATATATATACCCTATTTCGAGGATCAAATATAATCATATCTCTAGTATAGCAACCAGAGGAAGATGATCAGAAACATCTACTGCAGGACAGTAATGGTCAACAATTTTTAATTGGGGGCTCATAAATATCATATCTACAACAGATGATGCGTAACCTGTTTCATTCTGTTTATGAATGTTTTTAAGCCGTCGCGGGACATTGAATGTAGTTTTTAGTTCATCTTTAAATATGTTTCTAAGGTAATGTTCAATGTTTTTTATTGCATGAGTATGCGGTCGAGTATTAAAATCGCCCGATAATATAACATTAGAAAGATTTTTAATTCTTCTTGTAATTACACTACTCATAACGTCTCTTCGCGGATTATCTTCTCCATCGAAACCCCAAATTCCATGAACATTAATGATGTTAAACGTAGTCCCATGAATATCGATTTCTATGTGTTGTAAGTTTTGTGGATCTTTTGAAAAATCAGTCTTTTCAGGTGATTCAGGATAATAACCGTATTTAACATCAAAAAATTCGATTTTGTGAGAAATAATAGGAAATTTTGATAATATTGCGTTTCCAATCTCGACGTTACCTTCTTTTATCCAGAGTTGTTCAGGTGCAAATTTGAGAGTGTAATTTTTATAGTATTCAGTTAAAACACTCGTAGTTCTCAAATTTTTTGGTAAGCTCAAATCTTTGCTTTCACAGACTTCTTGAAGAGCGATAATATCAGGATCTTCCTTATTCAAAAACTCCAAGATAGAATCAAGCAATTCCCCACCATGTAAAATGTTTAGGGTAATGAATTTAATCTTCATTTCTTAAGAATCAACGCTTTTCTAACTGCTTTATATTCATCCCATGGATATTCTTTTCCTCCCCTATTGAGACTCCTCTCGTGACTTTTTCCTGTAACAACAACAGCATCACCTTTTTTCGCCATCATTACTGCTTTTTCTATGGCATCCGATCTATCTGCAATTACGAAGTAATTCTTATCCTTAATAAACTTATATCCTTTTAGTCCTTGTGCTATTTGATCACAGATCGTAATAATATTTTCCTTTCTATAGTCTTCTTCTGTCAATATGATAATATCGGCATATTTCCCACTTGCTTCTCCCATTTCTGGGCGCTTAGAATCATCTCTTTCACTAGCTGCCCCAAAGACATGAATAATACGACCGTTTTTTTTGATAAATTCCTTTCTTACAGTCTCTAAAAGTCTCTCAAGAGCATGGGGAGTATGTGCAAAATCAATAATAACTTTAAAATCTCTGTCGTACACTCTTTCAAGACGACCTTTTGGAAGCTCAAACGAGGTGATTGCGTTCATAATTTCCCTTTGAGTCATTCCCAGTGTTAGACATATGCTATAAGCGGCAAGGATGTTTTCTTTATTGAAGTCACCTTTAATCTTTGTCTTGATTTTTGAATTCCACGTAAAATCAGCATCACTATTTTTTAATGAAAAAGTTTTATAATCTTTCTTTTGATTTTGTAATATTTCCGTTATTTTATCGAAAGATTGAGTATCTTTATTAATGAGGGCTTCTCGAGAATGAATTAGTAAGCTAGTCTTTATCTTTATATAATTCTCTAATGACTTATGATGGTAAAGGTGCTCATGCGAAACATTTGTGATTACAGATGTCGCAAAGTTGATTCCCCATATCCTATTTTGTTCTATGGCGTGGGATGTCGTTTCTAAAACAAAATGTGTTGAGCCTGCTTCACGAGCACTCTTAAGATATCTACGAACTTGCCACGGTCTTGGAGTTGTCACATGAAAACCGGTTTCGGCAATCTTACCTCCAATGTCTGCGTAGATGGATGAAATCATTGAAACTGGTTTTCCTACAGACTTAAGAATATGATATATAAGATGTACTGTAGTAGTCTTTCCATCCGTTCCTGTGACACCAATTATCGTCAACTTCCTACCTGGAAATCCATAGAAAATATCTGCTGCTAAGCATTCGAAAATATGAAATGTATTTTTGAGAAATTGAAACACCATGAAAATTAGACTAATTTCTGATTAGTCCGGTACTATATTATACTGAACAAGTAAATCCTTGGCGAGACTGAAGAAAAGTGGCGCAGCTGTTTCTGATGCCCACGGTGAAGCTTCAGGTTGATGCAGCGTTACTAAAACTATAAATTTGGGTTTATCCAATGGTGCGAACCCAATAAACGATGCATTTGTTTTAGATGGATCATATGTTCCTTGAACTGGTATTTGAGCAGTACCTGTTTTCCCGCCTATTTTATAACCCTCAGGTATGTGCCATTTTGCCTCACCGTACAGTACAGTTTCGTATAACATTTTTTTTATAATATTTGAGGTTTTCGTGCTTAAAATACGACGAACCTTCTTAGGAGAAATCCTCTCAATATTTCCATTTTCAGATATCATTTCTTTTACCACGTGCGGTTTTACAATCCATCCATCATTAATAAGCGCGGAAAATGCAGTTAATATCTGCATCTGTGTAACTGCTATGCCCTGACCAAACGTTACAGTAGAATATTCGACAGGATACCATTGTGACTTAGGTTTAACATGTGTTCGAGCTTCTCCTTGAAGATCAATATGAGTGTCTTGCCCGAAACCATATTTTTCTAAATACTTAAGAATGTTTTTATCACCTAATTTATGACCGATGAAAACCATTCCTACGTTTGAGGATTTTTGAAGTATTTCAGAAATAGTAAGAATACCATGGTATTCATCATTCCATGTGCGAATATAATATTTCCCCGATTTTATTGGGCCTTTTTCATTATATGTGTCACTTGCATCGATCTTACCCTCTTCAAGCGCTGCTGCAACAATGAGAGGTTTAAAAATGGATCCAGGTTCAAACACATCAGATATTACAGGATTTTTAAAATAGGCTTCTGAGAACTTATAATATTCGACTGGATCGAAGTCCGGAAGACATGTCATCGCAAAAATCTCACCTGTATAAGGATCTGCTATCGTAATGCAACCACTTTGTGCCCTAAATCTTTCTATTCCTTCTTTTAATCTCCTTTTTGCAATCATTTGTGTAGTTTTGTCAATTGTCAAAACAAGATCTCGTCCATTCTCTCCCTTGAGTCGATCTTGCGTACCAATGACAATTGGTCTCCCCAGGAGATCTCTTTCGGTTTTAAGAATTCCAGGGAGACCTTCTAAATCCTTGTTGTAGAAGCCCTCGATTCCGAAATAACCTAAACGATCACCATCTTTATCTTTTCCTACAAAACCGAGAACTTGAGCTGCTATTGAAGCTTCAGGGTAGAATCGTTTTGAATCCTCCTGAAATCCCAATCCTTTGATCTGCATCTTCTCTACTTTTCTCTTTTCACTTTCGTTAAGATCGTATGCAAAAGGTATCCATTTTTTGCGAGCATCGAACCGGGCTTCTAGGGTTGCTTCTCCGACCTCTAGAATCTTATCTACTTTTTCAATTATATTATCAGGTTTATCAATATTTTCCGGTTCCGCATACAATAAATAACTTGCTTGATTAATAACTAATGGCTCATGATTTCTGTCATATATATTTCCTCGTGAAGGTTGTATACGCTGAGTTTGTAAATAATTATTTGAGGAATAAGAATCGGATGATAATACTTGAATATAAAATAGCCTGCAAATGATGCTAAAAATTATGAAAGAGAAGAATAAAAATAAAATCTGTAATCGATCCATAATAACCCCTATGCATACATCATAATGAAGCGTAATCTAATTTTTCAAGGAAATGGGGTTCTGCCTCTTTTGTGAATCCTAGATTCTTAGCCATTATTTCTAGGTTTTCAAGAGAATTATGCACATAAAGCTCTTGTTTAAGAATAAAATTCTCTTTCTTAAGTTTTTGAGTATCTTCATCGAGTTGTACAATGACATCAGAAAGTCGTATTGACTTTGTAAAAATAATTATATTAACCACTAATAATCCACATAGAATAACACCTGTTGCTAATTTAAGAAATATACCTGACGAATTTTGCTTCTTACTTTCAGATTTATGTGTCATATCATCGAGTTATAATGCGTAATTTTGCCGATCTCTCAAATCGTTCTCCATTTTTTGAAACGATTGGTTTTTTCGAACCTTTTAACCCTAACTCTCTTATTAAGTTTTTAATAATTCTGTCTTCGGTTGGATGAAATGATATGATGACTATCCGGCCATCACTATCAATTATGTCAAGTGCTCCCAAAAGTCCATTTCTAATGTTCTCGAATTCATGATTCACTTCGACTCTCAATGCTTGGAATATACGCGCTACTGTCTGTTTATTTTTAGTAACCTTTTTAATGACTTCAATTAAATCATTCACCGTTCTAATATGCTTCACAGAACGGGTGCGGTCAATAGCCTCAGCAATTGTCCCAGAATTGATCTCTTCAGCGTTTCGCGCAAATATTTCATATAATTGATCTCTTGAATAACTATTAATAATATCTCCTGCTCTCACATTTAACTGGAGACTAATCCTCATATCCAATGGTTCATCTCCTCTTTCATACGAGAAACCTCGTCCCGACAACCTGATTTGCTCCATCGATAATCCCAAATCAAATATAATCCCTTTACAAGGTACGAAGTTATATTCTTGTGCAATGTTTTTAATATGTGCATAATTACCGTAAACTAACTTCACTGATTGATTTTTTACAAATCCTACACATGTTCTTTGTAAAATTACATTTTGCCTTTGGACATTCTCTTCATCCCAATCTAAAGCAAGGACCTTTCCTCCCTTTTCTAAAATTTTCCTCGTGTGACCCCCTTCACCGTATGTCGCATCAATATATCTTTCTCCAGACTGTACGTTTAGGGCATCTATAGTATCTTGTAAAAGTACCGGCGTATGCATGATCACATCATATATTTATTTTCTTTGCATATTTCAACCACTTCTCTTCATCCCAAATCTCGAAATGGTCCCCGACACCGACGACTTTTACCCTATCGGTGACCAACCCCATGTAACTAATCAGCGCTTTAGGTATCACAAATCGTCCTTGATCGTCAATAACAATCTCGTTGGCGCCTGAAAAAAGCATCCTTCTTTTGTCAATATTATCTTTTTCCAGGAGCGAGACGTTCATAAGATCGCCGGTTCTGCGCTGCCAGTCATCTCTTTCATATCCTGCTACACATATGTCAAAGCCTTTTGTTAATATAAATACATCTCCTTTAATATTTTCTCTAATCTTTTTCGGTATAGCGATTCTCCCACCCTCGGTTACCGACACTGAATATTCACCAAAAAACACCATTTACAACCACTATATACCATTTTACTCACGTCTGTCAAGGAGCAGGGTTAACTCAGATGACACTACATGTAGTTCAAGCCACGCAAAAAGATTTTATTAAGCTTAGATAAGCAATGAAGAATGTACTATATCTTAAATATATCCTCAAACAATCGTGCACCGTAATCCCCTTCAAACTTAAGAGTGACTCTCACTTCGTTGACTCCTTTATCATACTTACAAACACCTGACGAACATGTCCCAAGGGTTATTTTCCTAACAACTGGGTCTTCACCATCAAATTCAATTGTACCTATAACTCCTTTGGGAACACGCTCTCCCTCAACTGAGGCGTCATATGATAGTTCATATTCAATGAGTTCTGTTCCATTTGGTATATTTGATATCTCCAGTGTAGCATCTTGTTTGAGTTTGTCTGCTGATAACGAAACCGTTACACTACTATCAACTGTAGGTAAAAGTTCAACATCTGGAAGCACTGATTCTCTACTGTCTGCATCTTTAGATTGTCCACCTCTACCCTTTGTTATGAACAAACCAACGAGAATAATTATTACTATTACTCCGATTATGATGAGCATATTTTTATCTTTGAAGTTTATGTTCGGCATGGTTTTATGTAAAATTGATAATAAATAATTTAGATTATTTTAGGCATAAGGTATTCCTGTAGTTGGTCTATTTTTATTCGTTCTTGTTGTGTCGTATCCCTATCTCTTACGGTAACTGTATTATCTTTTAGTGTATCATAATCAATCGTAATACAGTATGGTGTCCCAATTTCATCTTGAGAAAGGTATCTTTTACCGATATTCCCACGAGCATCCCACGCAGAGTATATGCCCAAGGCTACTAAATTTTGATGCACTGACTGTGCTTTTGTTACAATCTCTTCTTTATTTTGTACAAGAGGAAATACTGCGGTCTTGTATGGGGCGATTCGTGGTTTAAGCTTAAGAACAATACGTTTTTCCTCCTCATGGTACGCATCCAGGAGTATTGGCAAAATTGTTCGTTCAACACCAAAAGACGGCTCAATTACATGAGGAATGAATTGCTCGTTTGATTGTTGGTCAACATACATAAGTTTGTGTTTCGCAAGATCATAGTTCCCTCTATAAGCCAGTCCATAGATTTCCTTAAAATCTCCCATAAAATTATATTCTAGATCTACCGTGCGCTTTGAATAATGCGAGCGCTCTTTTTCATCATGCTCTCTAAATCTTAGATTATCTTTTGATATACCTACCTCAATGGCCCATGTAATTATCTCTTCTTTCCAATGATCAAAAAACCGCTCCCAGTCTTTCTCGTGTATAAAATACTCTATCTCCATCTGTTCAAATTCAAGCATTCTAAAAATAAAATATCCTGTTGTGATTTCGTTTCGGAACGCTTTTCCCATTTGAGCTACTCCAAATGGAATCGCTTTTCTTGTAGTGTCTAAAATATTTTTGAAGTTAATAAATATTGCCTGGGCAGTTTCAGGGCGAAGATATACATCATTTGATTCTTCTTCTGTGGCCCCTATGTGTGTTTTAAACATTAGATTGAATTGTTTTGGCTCAGAGAATCCTTCTTTTTCACCGCAATGAGGGCATTGTTTGAGATTTTCGTGAGGTAACGCATCTGTTCTAAATCGAGAGTGACAATGCTTACACTCAATGAGGGGATCAGTGAAACTTGAGACATGCCCACTTGCCTCCCAGACTTTCGAATTCATAAAAATTGAAGAGTCGAGACCAACAATGTCATCTCTTTTATGCACAAATCGATCCCACCACAATTGTTTGATATTGTTTTTTAACTCCGCTCCTAACGGTCCGAAATCATATACATTTGCTAAACCACCGTATATTTCTGATGAAGGAAAGATAAAACCTCGACGTTTTGCAAGAGCTGTTATCTTCTCAAGATTAGCATCTTTAGTCATAAAGAAGATTATAGCATAGTGATAAGGAGTGTTATACTATACCTTATGGACCTCTCTATCATTATAATCTCGTATAACACAAAGGAGTTGACAAAAAAGTGTATTGAAACTGTACGTACATCTTTAAAACAAGACCCAGATATCAAAGCTGAAATAATAGTGCTGGATAACGCATCGTCAGATAGTTCAGCAAAGATGCTAGCAACTCTCAAATCTCAATTTTCAAATCTCAAATTAATCACCAATTCTGAAAACGTCGGTTTTGCAAAAGGTAACAACCAAGCTGTTAAAAGTGCACATGGAAAGTTTTTACTTTTTCTTAATTCTGATACTGAAGCTCTTCACGATGCCGTTCCAAAATTATATCGTTTATTCACTCACAACTCATATGGCTTCGATTTTGCCGGTGCAAAATTATTGTATTCCGATGGTTCTCAACAAGCTTCTATAGGAAGATTTTACACTCTCCCCGTTGCATGCGCAGCACTTTTTCTTCGGGGAGATCATTGGAACATATCTCGATCATCTCCCAACTCAGTTGTGAAAACTGACTGGGTTTCTGGAGCGTGTTTTATCACCAGTAAAGAAACATTCACTGCATTAGGGGGATTTGATGAATCTATATTTATGTATTGGGACGAGATGGATCTTTTTTATCGAGCTCATAAAAGGAGACTCTCTGTAGGATTTTTTCCTAACCCTCGTTTTATTCACCACGAGGGAGCTTCAAGCTCCAGTAGAACACAGCCCATACTTAAAGTGTATGAAGGATATCTTTATTTCTATAA
>MFZX01000028.1 GCA_001788095.1 Candidatus Roizmanbacteria bacterium RIFCSPHIGHO2_12_FULL_37_23 | reverse complement strand
TCCATCGCTTCCTCATAGCCTCGATCAACATATTCTTTTGCAGTTACTGCAAGTTCTAATAAATCTGCATCCCGAGCAATTTTACCTGCTTCGGTTTTCTGATATTCTCCTTGTTTCCACACTTTCATAAGACTCTCCCCCATCTTTGCAAGTGGCTGGAGTTGATTGTGAACAACTTTCTCTTCATTTACTTCGATATATCTTTGAGCTACTTTATGCAAATCACCTATACGGCACTCCCCTATTTGATGAAAAAGCGCAATAGTACATCCTTCATAAGGATCTTTATATTTTTCTAGAAGAGCAAGGAAATACCCTATCTGAGCTGTTCTCAGTGTATGTTCTGCTACACTTTCAGGTTGTTCAACTGCGGCAAAACGCCAACCTTCTCGTTTGATTTTACGAAGTTGTCCGAGTTCAAAGAAAAATTTTAAAATGTGGCGATTACTATTCATGCATAGCTATTATACCATTCAAAATTAAGTGAAAAACATGATTTTACTTATAGTAATATATTATATTGTTAAATAAAACAGATATAGTAATGCATATTTAATGAAACAACGTTATCAAAGGATAAAATTATTTCTATAGAACTGTTCTGGGCAATCGAAATATGTATATCGCGCTTGCAAAACTAATCAATCCCATAACAATAAACATAGCATTAAAACCTAAAAATGTGACTAAAAATCCTCCTGAAACTGCCCCGAACGCAATCGTAAAATAGTTAATTGATTCCCACGCGCCCCATTCCCTACCTGATTTATGCCCATCGAGATGCTTTGAGTATACGGCATCAAATGCCGGAGAATAGATTGCTTCTCCAAGACCGATTATTATTTGCACTATTAATAAAGACCACATTGAATTAACAAGGGTGTAGCCAAAAAACGCCATTCCCAAAATACCATATCCAAAAACCACGATTAATTCATTCTCTTTTAATTTGTCTGCGTATCGACCAGAAATTAATGTAGTCATTCCAGCGGTTAACGCATATGCTCCAAATGCGTAGCTTGCATCTAAGAGATCGCCTCCAATTTTACCAACAAAAAGAGCGTAAATTGGGCCAAGCATTGCCCCAGCAGTAAGAATAAGACCATTTGTTATCAGTAATATTCTGATTTGTTTATTAAATAATTTTTTCATATAAGCTGAAATTGGCACTAAGGTGATGAGCAGACGATCGGGCATCCGGCAGGGCAGTTAACTGGTACCGGCATGGCAGAGTACCCGCAACCGGTGGGTAATTTATCATTGGTGCATGGTGGAGCTATAACCGCCGGACAACCGGGAACACTGGTTACGCCAATCTGAGTTGTAAGTGGCGCAGTGGTTGGTATTTGAGTTGGGGTGATCTGACTGGGTATTGTTGTCTGTGTCTGTGGTGAAAGACTAGGTGATATTTGTGTCAGAGTAGGTGTGATCATATTTTGAATCGGTGGAATTTTCTGCTTGGTCCCAAGATAATACGCCGAAGAGCCAACGACAAAAAGAAGTATCATACCGATACCTAAGAGTAGATAAAGTCTCAAACGTGTTATTTGAAAGGAAGAGTGTTGTATAGGCAATTCTTGAGGGACTGGATCCATATAAATTCAGTATACCACAGCTCAAATCAAGCAATCAAGATTGCCACGCTACTCTGGTCTGACCCGCTTTCGCTCGTCTTGGCGGACTTCGTCTCGCGCGCCTTGGCATAGCCGCCGGCGACGCCAGGCCGTAGCCGAGCTTCGGCGGGTGAAAGCGGCGGAGATGCACTTATGTTCGAACACCTTTTAGCCTGGCTTGATAACCTAAGAAGATTATATCAAGAATATGATGAGAATGATTACTAATACGGTAAGATATCGGAAGATTTGACTCTCAAAACTTTGATTATGTTATGCAGTTTCTCTAATGAAGCATTAACTTCCCCACGCTCGATACACGCATAATAATTGGTATTTAAACCTGCTTTTGTTGCCACATTATCCTGAGTGAGATCTCTTTTTAAGCGTGCTTTTTTGAGTCTTTTACCAATTTCTATCCTCGAACTATCCATATATCATTAGTATATCATAGGCATTGTGGAGAGGGTGTGATTTAGGCAGTAGTCGTAGTGGGAACTGGGGAAGCTACTGGAGCAGCACTATATTCTATGGCTTCTAAAGCACGACCATCTTTTCTGATGAGCTCTCTCCACTGCCCTAACATAAGTTCTGGTTGTGATTGGTCTCCATCGAATTCTTGAGTTACCGTTTCCCCGTTTGCTTTAGCTGTAGTAAAATCAGTTTTGATGCCGTCAAATACCGCTGTATATCTATCTACAACAGGACCATCAGCAGTTGGATCCGCAACAGGGATAACTAATTCTAGCCTGTTTTTTCCATCCCACGTTCCACTATTGTTTGTTGCCCACTCGTGCACTTTAACCCCAGCCCCAACTGCTGCGGCATTAAGAAGAATTGCCCTCCAAGGATCATTTACTGGAACCTTTGAGTGTGTAAAAAAGGAGGCAGAGCCATCTTTAAATCTGACTGAATAGATTTCTCCATCATTGGGATTAGTGTCGTTAGGTCCTTCAACATACCTGTTGGCCCATTGAAAATTTTCCTGTGTTATTCCCTCAACAGCTTTTTCGGAGGGAATCAACTCTCCTGCTCTTTCAGGACCAAGAGTCTTCTCAAGAATCTGTCGAACTTTTGCCAATCCCTCATCAAGAGGACGAAGAGCTCCCTCTTCACGGGGGAGCCGGCCAGCTGAATCTTCTGGAATAGTTGCATCCATGTTTTTATACTAGCAACATATTTCTTACCTGTCAATAGGATACTCGCTCGGTCTATGGATACCACGCTCAGGAAAATCGAGATCGATTCGCGGAAGATCAGATTCAAATAAGACTACCGAATTCGTTGGGGTTATTATAATTGAATTATCAACAGTTGAGCCATAGAGTTCTTCTGCAATCCCACGGTGTCTTCTTGGACTCATTCCGGTCTCGGGTTCATCAATAATATAAACACCTGGATGTTCACCTCTATCTTTGCCTTCCCTAATTTGACTGAAAGCAAAGTCAACAGTTTGTCTGTGAGATCTAAAATGGTCATCATGGAAAAAAGGATCTTCAAGCACATTGTCAATGTGTAGACCTGTTAGGGCGGGTGCATCATAATAATTCACAGAAGTTAATCCTAAACCATTTTGCAGATTGTCAACGGTGATTGATTTTCCAATTTCTGGGATTAATCCTGTTGCAGAAGGATCACCACTTTTCGTAAAAACCAACGTATGGGCGGCTTCAGGGTCTCCGTTGTCTTGAACATGCGCCGCATATTCCATTGCCATAAAGAGAGCCCTTGCTAAGGTAGATTTTCCGGAGCCATTTTCTCCGATAATTAGAGTAATGCCCGGCTCGAATTTTAAATGCTCTGGTAATCTCCTGACTCTTTCTAGACAACGCTCTAATTGTGCTCGTTGCCCCTCATCGTCTGTGGATCCATTAGTAGCCCTACCTTCTATAACTGTAATGCTAGCCAATCTACCCTTGTTAAGGGTTACTTCAAAAGCGGCTTGTGTGACAGCCTCTCTTCTTTCTCTCATCCTAACAAGCAGTGGCTTCTGCTCCGGTTGTGCAATATTTCCTTGTGCGATTGGGGAATATATTTCCTTCCAAGGATTTGACACAGGAGGCGTTTCAGCAGATTCAACACCTTGGGGAGCTTCTACTATTGATCCATCTGACATAATACTATGATTTTAACAGAATCGTAGGCTATATACGCTAATATTTACGCTCGCTATAGTTCCTTTTTAATTTTTCTTCGAAAAATTCGAGAATTTACATTTCAATTCATTCTTCCGTTACGGTATTCCAGATATCTTTGCTGATTCCCTGTTCCATAACTTTCTTATACGTCGTCAACATAAACGTAATATCTTCAACATCATACGCTTCGCTAAGTAATTCTTGGATATAGTTTTTCAGTTTATTAAGTTTTGCTTGGTTGGGAAGAATAAACAGTATTTGAGGGAATGCCTCATCAAGACCGCCATATCGTTTCCAGTCTTCTTCGTCGTGAAGTTTGATGTATTGTCGTACCTTGTACTCTAAGGCATATCGGGGTACATGGGAGTCAAACAGTTCCAGACAGAAGGTAGTGGAGGTAACATCTTTTTTAGACTCAGTTATTTTTTCAATAAACACGTCAGGAATATACTGTTTCATTTCATCAAAGTCCTTGTCAGTCTTGCTATATGTCCAGAGTTCAGTTTTTGTTAGATACTGATATTCACACTTGATGTCTTTTTCTCGTTCCTTGTATTGGAGATAGACATCACACAGTGTAAGACAATGATTTCTGAATGTTTCTGAGGCATTTTTATCATCATAAAATTTCTTAACTTCCCTTGTTCCAAGTTCATCATCCTGCCGATACTTATACCCCATATTGTACCTACACCAGAGGATAGCATGATTGTCAAGATAATAAATAGCTGGCTTAGTATTTTCCAGAAGCTTATGAGAGTAGATTCGTCCTAAGTATTTCTTATCAACTAAATCTTTCAACCAGGCGTTAATTCTTCGATAGTCCTTGTGACCCATGATCTTTTGTATCTGGTGTCTATTCATAAACCGGAATTTATATACGAGTTCAATGATTTCTATTTGTTTTTGAGTTATATCAGGAAGATCTTTGTAGGGCATAGATGTTTAAGGTGTAATGTGAGATTGTATGTATGTTTTGGTATATAACAGATAACGAGAATAATAATGATTTGATAGTGATAGATTGTACTATTGGGGAGAGCTAAAGTCAACTATAGAGGTAGAACGAGACGAGAGACTACAGCCATACCACTCCTACCCGAGTACTTCCTCTCTTCTCTACGTAGTAGAGGAAAGAGCGGACGTCTAAGATCCATTATAGGCACGCATATTGGCTCTTTCTTATGTCCTAGCCGGTAGGCTGTTTTATGCCAGCATAATAGGCTACTTTGCACTTGACAACTATCTTTATATAGATATATAATACTATCTATATATCGATAGTTAACATTATGAATATGAGTACACGTATCTTGGTGAATAAGAGCTTAGAAGATGCAAGTAGTAATCCTCAGCAGGTTCTTGAAAACACTCTAAAAAGTATCTTTCCTACCTCTCAAGAGGAAAATAAATTACATAGGGCAAGAAGTATTCTTGGAGAGACAGTGCAGGATCTTCCTGACAGTATCCTTGAGTCATTTATCACTGAACTTGAATATCTAGCTGTCTCATGGCTTGATGATTATGAGCAAACGGTATTTGAAGGATTTACTCTTGATGAACTTTTGAAAGGAGCAAAGCCATGAAAGAGTTACTAAATGGAGTAGACATATTAGACAGAAAAAAGGCAGTGCTGTATGTTCGGGTGTCAACTGAAGAGCAGGTTGATAACTTCTCACTTGGTACTCAAGAGGAACTATGTACAAAAGAAGCCACACGGCGTGGTTATGAGGTTTCTGAGATATTTAAAGAAGAGGGACGATCGGCCAAAACAATTGTTGGTCGTCCAATACTTATTGAACTTTTGGAATATTGTCGACGAAATAAGCGAACGGTTCGGGCAGTATTTGTCTATCGACTTGATCGGATCTCTCGCCAAACTGCAGACTATTTGATCATCCGAAAAAAATTGGCTGGAATTGGTATTTCATTAATCTCCGCAACTGAGCCGACAGGAGACTCGCCTACTGAAAAACTAATTGAAACAATGCTTGCCGGGTTTGCTCAACTTGATAACGATGTGCGAAGCGAACGGGCAAGAAATGGACTACGTGCCCGATTTCTATCAGGGCTTATCAGCGGCAAGGCTCCGCTGGGATACATGTTTAAAGATGGCTATATTATCAAAGACCCGAAGTCTTTTGACCATGTTCAAAAAGCATGGGATCTTATGGCAACAGGTACAAAAAATCTAAAAGAAATGGCAGGGATAATAAATGAATGGGGTGTACGAGAAACGCTTGGCGGGAAGGAATACAATTTAAGAGCACAAACGGTTAACAGAATATTTCGTATGAAGTTTTACATGGGTATTTTAACCTCTAAAAAGTATCCCGAGGAAGTCAAAGGACAGCATCCTTCCATGATCACTGAAGAAAAGTTTTATCAAGTACAAACGATTCTTGATGGAAGAAATAGAAACTTTACTTTAAGAAGAAGCAGAAATAATCCTGATTTTCCTCTGCGACGAATTACTAAATGTGGTAAATGTGGCATCGGTTTTACCGGTGCATGGAGCAAGGGCAAGTGTGCGCGATATGGCTATTACTTTTGTCGTAATCGATGCGTAGGCTTTTCAATTCCCAAAAAAGATGTTGAGGATACGCTCTTGGAATTGCTTGATGAAGTTACCCCAACACCACCCTGCCTTGATCTATTTATTGTTTTACTACGGAAAATGTATTTCCTGAGACTCACAAATCTTAAAAAAA
Organism: Candidatus Roizmanbacteria bacterium RIFCSPHIGHO2_12_FULL_37_23; assembly: GCA_001788095.1. Taxonomy (GTDB): domain Bacteria; phylum Patescibacteriota; class Microgenomatia; order UBA1406; family HO2-37-13b; genus 2-12-FULL-37-7b. The sequence continues at coordinate 15,062 of MFZX01000028.1, read as the reverse complement.
GAAAAGACATCGCTGATGCTGAACTACGAGGTCTATATGAACTGCGACAGGCTTTAATTGAGAAGAATCTTTTAGGTCTATATTCTGATGAGATGTTTAGAGAACAAAATAAATTATTGGAAGAGAAAATTAGAATAGCCCAGCTCTCCAAAAGTGATGCTATTTTGGAAAAGTATAACCTTGAAGCAATTACTTCATTTACGAAGGAGAAATTTAAAAGTTTGAGCAGAACGTACGTAAAGTCTAAACTTCCTCAAAAGAATGTGCTTCTGTGTTCGATATTTCCATCAGGTACGACCTGGAGCTATCCTGGTTATTCGAACACCCATATTAGCCCGTTGTATCAAGCTATTAGGAAGCCTCGTGAGGCTGATTTTGCACAGGGCGGAGAGGGCGGGATTCGAACCCGCGAAGGTGTTACCCTTACACGCTTTCCAAGCGTGCGCACTAGTCCACTATGCGACCCCTCCAATGAGTTTGTATATTATATAACTTTTCTAACCCTCGGTGTTATAACCCTCGGGGTTGAATGAACCTACTTTAGAATTTTTTAACTTTTCCCCTTGACAAAGTGATACCTAATCATTAACAATGAGATCATGGCAAAAAAGAAAAGTTCCACAGACAACACAACGGCTATTGCAGGCCTTCTTGTGCTTGTCTCAATAATTCTCGGAGCGGCTTTCTTTGCTTTAATGCAAAGATATAATGAAGCTCAGTTGATCGAGAAGCAGTTGGAGGTAGATCAGGCTTATACTGAGCTCATGAACTCACCAAAGGTACAAGTCCCTAGTGAGAATTAAGTACACATTTCGTATTTGGGATTACACTCATACAACTTGCTATTGCTTTTTTAATGTCGTTTAATGTATATATGGACCTTAAAAAAGCTATTGATCGTTTTCTAGAATACTGCGAGCTTGACCTCAATCTCTCACAGAAAACCGTTAGGATGTACGCATATTATTTAGAATTTTTCAACAATTGGGTCATTGAAAAATCAAATTTTAAAGAGCAGAAGTCAAGCGTACAAGTTCAAGACATAGATGACGAAGTGATACGAAGTTTTCGTTTGTATTTATCAAGAGACTATTTCAACCCTTTTAAGGGTGAGCTCAAGAGGCAGACTCAAAATTATTTCCTAGTAGCGCTTCGTTCTTTCTTTAGATTTCTTGTTAAGAAAAATTATGATGTTCTCTCCCCTGAGCAAATCGAACTAGGCAAGACAAGAGATCGAACAATTAAATTCTTATCTCCTGAAGATATCAAAAAATTACTGCAAACTCCTAACACACAACGAGAAAAAGGCCTCCGAGACCGCGCTATCCTTGAAATGCTCTTCTCCACCGGTTTGCGTGTCTCTGAACTCGTCTCTTTGAATAAAGATCAAGTAAATATCAAAGAAGGAGAGTTTAGTGTTATTGGAAAAGGAGGTAAAGCACGAGTGGTGTTTTTGTCAGATGCATCGGTCCATTGGCTTCAAAAATATCTTGAATCTCGAAACGATCCCTACAAAGCGCTATTTATTCGCTATTCTGGACCAAAGCCCAAAGGTTCAGTGAGCGATGAACAATATAGACTTTCAGCCCGTTCTGTTGAAAGATTAGTAGATAAACATCGGAAAAAAGCAGGTATCACCGTACGTATTGGTCCACATGTACTTCGACACAGTTTTGCTACAGATTTACTTCAGCATGGGGCTGACTTGCGCTCAGTTCAGGAAATGTTAGGTCATAAAAATATTTCGACAACTCAAATATACACGCACGTAACAAACTTACGGCTCAAAGAGGTTCATAAAAAATATCATTCAGGAAACAAGTCTTAATTACAATGAATAAAACAATACTTCAAGCTATAGCTACACTTATCGGGACCGTAATTGGCGCAGGAATTCTAGGAATTCCTTATGCGGTATCTAAGGTAGGATTTTTGCCTGGAATGGTGATGCTTATTATTCTTTCAGTGATTACTGTTGTTCTTCAGCTTATGTTTGCTGAATTAACACTTCGAACAAAACACGATCACCAAATTCCTGGTTATAGCGGTTTCTATCTTGGATATCATATAAAACAGCTTGCACTTATCGTTGGGTTACTCGCAGGCTATGGAACCTTACTTGCATATCTGATTGGTGAAGGAAAAGTCCTTTCTTCCCTCTTTGGCGGATCACAGTTTATGTGGGGTTTGATTTTTTTTGTTTTTGGGAGTTTTATCATCTATAAAGGGCTCGAAGTAATTAAACGATTTGAGGTGGTGCTTGCTGGATTTGTATTATCTACTTTAGTTGTGATCGGCATATTTCTTTCACCACATGTTAGGCTGGATAATCTTATCTATTGGGACACGACACGACTCTTGATTCCTTATGGAGTTTTGCTTTTTGCGTTAAGTGGAACAGTGATTATTCCTCAAATTCGACAAGAACTTAAAGGTCAGGAACATAAATTTCCAAGCGTAATTATTGGAGCAAACCTTATCGTATTTCTTGTGTATGCTGGATTTATGTATTTTGTACTAGGAGTTACAGGAAAAGAAACAACAGAAGTTGCTACTGTTGGTCTCGGTTATACCGTAGGTCGTAACATACTTATTCTTGGAAATATACTTGCATTCTTTACCATGTCAACAGGCTTTTTAGCAATCGGCATTGCTATGAGGAGCTTATTTCAATATGATTATAACTTCTCTCGAAGAAAAGCATTGGTTGCGGCAATAGGTGTGCCTCTCGTATTATTTCTCATTGGAGCGCGTGATTTCATCGCGGTACTTGGGGTAGTTGGAGGTGTACTTTTAGGTATACAAAACGCACTTATCGTTTTTTCATTTTGGAAATCTTTAATAAATGGAAACAGAAAGCCGGAATTTAGGCTCGGGGCTCTCAGCTACACAGGATTTATTTTACTCGTGGTATTTATTGTAGGAGCAGTGCTAACATTTCTTAATATCTAGTTCGTACTTCACACACCGCGTGTGTGATGAGGCTCACACACGGCTTTTCGATTTTATCTTATTGTTATAATTGTCTAAAGTCTCGATATTAATATTTTCATCGTTATTATTAAAGTATTTTAATAATGCCGAATTTTTCGTTTAGCATCCATACCAAAAGCAAAAAATCCGATGCGCGTAGAGGAACTATTACTACTCCCTATGGGAAAATTGAAACACCTGCGTTTGTTACTGTTGGTACTAAAGGTACGGTAAAATCACTTGATGCTCAAGATTTAACAAGATCAAATATTCAGATGATTTTTGTTAATACATATCATCTTGTCTTGTCTCCTGGAGTTGATGTTATTCAGAAAGGAGGAGGTATTCATAACCTCACAAAAATACAAGTTCCCATCATTTCTGATTCAGGAGGATTTCAGGTTTTTAGTTTGGCGAAATCGGACAGAAAAAATGAGGAATCACCGAAGCTCGTAAAAATCACCCACGACGGGGTACTCTTTCGATCTCACATCGATGGGAAACAACATGAGTTTACTCCTGAATACTCTATCAAAGCCCAAAGTAAAATAGGAGCTGATTTTATAGTGACGTTTGACGAATGTGTATATTATGGAGCAACGGAAAAATATACTGAAAAATCCATGCAAAGAACTCACGAGTGGGCACAAAGAAGTCTTAGGGCTTCAAGATTGAAACATCAGCAGAAAATTTTTGGCGTCATCCAAGGTGGAATGTATAAGAAGTTTCGAAGAGCAAGCGCTGAATTCATTGCTTCTCTCTCCTTCTGGGGCCTTGCAATAGGCGGTGTTTCTGTTGGAGAGACTAAAAAAGAAATGCGAGATGTTGTGAAGTGGTCGATGGAAGTTTTGCATAAGGATAAACGCCCCATTCACCTTCTCGGCGTTGGGTATGTTGATGATATCTTTGATATGATAAAAATGGGTGTTGATACTTTTGATTGTGTTGTCCCAACAAGACAGGCAAGACTAGGAAGATTGTATGTGCAAAAATTTGAGAATGGAAAAATGAAATTTGAAAATTACAATATGATCGATATTTATAAAACGATATTTAAGCGGGATTTGAAACCGATTGATGAGCGCTGTGAGTGCTATACATGCAAAAATTTTTCAAAGGCATATCTTCATCACCTTTTCAAACAGCGGGAACTTCTCGCCTATCGCCTTGCGACAATACATAACTTGTATTTTATCGAAAAATTATTCGAGAGGATTAGGAGAAATATAGAACTAGGCAATTTCTAACCCTCGGTGTTATAACCCTCGGGGTTGGATGAGCGGGTGAAGGGAATCGAACCCTCGTCTGCTCCTTGGAAGGGAGCTATTCTACCATTGAACCACACCCGCAGTGAAAATAATTATACCATTGATTCTGATATGAGGGGTCAAACGTAGTCTTTCATGTTTCCTACGCTCGTTGGTACTTCATCACAGAGTTCAAGTAATTTTGCTACTTTATCCTCTGCGCCTTCAAGTTGTTTCCAAACCCACGGCCTATAAAACGCGTAAACAAAGACATACGGACCATAAAACTTAAGAATTTGTAATCGTCGCTGCGCAAAATTAACATTTGTCAGAAATGCCTGTTGATAACTTTCAACAAATTTTGCATCTGCTTGCGCAACTCCATGCTGTTTCGCGTTTCGTTCGTGTGCAATATATTCATTCCACTCGACTTTGTCCTTCAATGCTAGTCGTGTTAAATCCAGACCTTCCCGATACATAAAATTGCAAATATGTCTAAGGTGATCTTCGTTTACATCTAATTTTATCCCTCGATAGAGTTCCCGCACAGCATCATAATATGACTGCGCGTCAGGGAAAAGCAAGCGCGGAAAAGCTTCTGCGAGCCCTTCAGACACTGCTTGTGGTCCTACTGAGTAAATAGCATCTTCAGTTCTGATATCGCGGATTGCATGTTCGAACATACGTCGAAAATGAATATTATGACCATATTCGTGTGCAAGAAGCCATATTGTTTGCGTTGGTAAGGGATAAAGATTAGGCTCTCTTTTCAAGTGAGCCGTTAGCTGGGGTTTTTCAGGATGAAACAAATAGAAGAAGTCCTCCCCTCCCCTTGAAGTGAAGCGTACTTGAAAATCAACATCAGGAAGAACGACACCTAGCTTTGCTGCTCTTTCTTCAATAATCTCTCGTGCTGTACCAAAATATGTAGCTCTTACTGCCTCATCTTCATCGACCACTACACCTGCGCGAAGTGAATTGAGAAACAATGCTCTCGCATCTTGTATCCCGAGCGGATCGACCTTTTTTGGACGCTTGTCAGGCGGTAGTGCCTGGTACATTTCGTTTACTCGTTCAGTTCTGAGGGCTCTGGTAACCCTGGGTATTTCTCTTGGATCAAAACCATACGCGATGCGTGCGACCTCGCTCGGGCTGAATTCAACAGGATTTTCAACACCTCGTAGCAATGCTTCGAGACCACGGAGTCTCATATGAAGCGCTGCGTTGCGATTTCCTGTAGCTGGAATTTGACTATCAAACGCAGTTAATTCTTGGAGTAATTGAGCGAGTGTCCTACCGTCTGCAGGAACAACAGGCAGGCTTGGATGGAGAACGGCAGGGTCAAAAGTGTCTTTGTCTGGATAATCAACAATATACGCCCTATCACCATAGAGTCCATGTGCTTGGGATACGAGCTCGACATACCGAGATCCTATAGGATCTCTTTCCGCGGCTTCCTCTATTGTTGTAGGATGCGGAAGTGTTTCTTCAAGATCCATACTTACTAATAATACAGTATTAAAAACAAAACTCAATTGACGACTTGTACTATGTAGTGTTTGTGGAAAAATGCGTGGTTTTTACCAAGTGCAGGAATATAAGCTTTCATTTCCGCATTACTTTGGGATTGTCTTTCAAGCATTTGTGATACTTCAGGATTACCTAAAAGCTTAAAAACTCTATATGTAGTATTGATGGTGCTTAAGAGCCTTTTCATGTTAATGATATTTTCTTATAACACTTATAACCACTCCGGCAATTTCGAGGGTTTCCTTGGGATGAATTTTTTGATATTTTTTGTTTGCAGGCACCAAGGTCACCGCACCATTGATCTTATGGTAATACTTCATGGTCCACTCCCCGTCTACACTAGCAACAACAATATCTCCATTCTTAACAGGTTGTGTCCGGTCAATTAGAACAATATCGCCATCATGTATCCCTGCATCAATCATGGAATCTCCTGACACATTGAGAATGAATGTTGAGTCAGGATTATTCACAAGATATTCGTCAAATGAAACAAGGTCACTCAACTCTTCTTCTGCAACTGTGGGAAATCCTGCAGCTACAATACCAGAATGTGGCAGAGGGGCAAATAATCTCTTGGGAATCAATTTCCCTTTTTCATCTCGCTCAAGATAACCTGTGCTAATAAGCTTCTGTGCAAGTTTAAATGCGGCGTTTTTTGAAGCAAAATCCATCAAATCTGCAAGTTCTTGATATGTTGGAAGTCGTTTTTGCTTGCGAAAAAATGTGCGAATTTTTTTAAGGGCAATAGTGGTATTCATAGTTGGTAAACCCCGATTCAATCAGGGTAAACATTTGTTCACCAACGATGATACATTAAAAAAATGGTAGTGTCAAGAGGAATTGTGCGTTCAATCTAATAATCTTCCTCAAGCACTCCGGATTGCATTGCTAAAGCAATCTGATTAATCATTCCTTGAACAGCCTCATCATAATGTCTGATGGTTAGATCCTCTCTATCATCTGGAGGATCAAGTGGCGATTCACCAACTGGTCGATACATAATAGAGCCGCCATTAAGAGACATTAGTTCTCCGTTCATATGTTGCTAAATATATAACTATCACTAAGTTTTGCATGTAAAAAATAAACCCGCTTGACGAAAATATGACATTTTTAAAACACAAAAATCAAATCCACTCCTGAGGTGAAACAAGAAAAAGTATTTTCAGACCATATTTGGTTCTACAAGATCGTAGATGTTAATAGCCTGTCCTGTTGCTTCAAGTTCTTCACGCACTACGTGACCTTGCATGCCCTGTTCACCTTGCAGAAGAGCCGCGTCAATCATCCTCGCGGCAAACGCACCTCTTGAAACAACATCTCGTGCAGTTAAAGGGTCATCAATCCCAATACCTGTTGTAGGTAGAGGTTGAAAAGAGGTAATGTGTTCAAACCATGCATCTCCAAGTAAGGAGTGCATCATTTTGTCATAGTAAAATCGATCTGCTCTAGCTTGTAATGTGGGTCCAAAAAATGCATAAGAGGCGGCTAGTCCAGCTTGTCGATATGGTGCAAGCTTTATTTGGAAAGGATACAAACGCTCTCGTGAAACTCGAGCTATATCAGTAACAATATGAGGTACTTCTGAAGGAGGTAGCTGAGCTCGTGCTGGAACCAAAACACCACCATTATTAGGTTCTAACTGGAGATGATGTACAAGCGTGTCTTTCATGCGTTCTAAACTATGGCGATAGATACCCCTGCTTGCTATAAGTGTTGTTAAGAACCGTTCCCACTTCACTTGAGCAAGTGAAGCATGAATATTTTCTTCGTGCGATAATGTCCACGCAGAAGCGAGCATTACAGTGGTGCGAAGATTATTAATCGGTCGCCCAAGACTATCGGGTTCCAGAGCAGCAAACATTTTTTCAGCAATCCTTTGTTTATTCGGTTTTAAAGCTGCGATATAACCTGTTGCCCCAATTACTTCTTGAGTTTGTCCTGCAAGCTCTTCTACTCGCTCGACAGTCATGCCTGGAACTGAAAATTCATGAACAACTGCGGCGATATGCCGTGCAATTGCTGTGACATTATGCACTTGTGTCCCCCTTTTGCGACCTACAGTTTCCAACACATGTAAACAACCTCGGATGGCTGTTTCGACATCGGAGTATTCCGAAAGACGAAGTCGCGCTTGTGTTTCTCGCGGTTTTTCGCCTCGAGCTCCAATGACACGCTCAGGATCTACTCCGCTTTCTCCCCGTCTCAGAGGTCTGTAAGAAGGAAGTATCACGGTTCCATGGAGAGGATGATAGCGTATGTGAGTCTCGCCTTCGAATAATAGAGGCATATGAGCGAGATCACGGTAACTGAGGCTATTTTCTGTCTCAAAAAAACCTGGTCGTGTACTCATATCCTTTTTTCTTCCTCTTCCTGCTGCGAGAACGCTATGTAGAGCTCTTTCACCTTCTTTTGCCATATAGTATATTATACCTCTATGGTATAATTTTATATTGAGTATGACAGAAGTTATTAGGGGGGGAGCAAATACAGGCACACAGCGAAGAGAGCGTTTTAGTGGTCGTGAGAGCGATGATAAACGTTATTCTCAGTGGTTAGATCAGGGAACACCCGTTTGGTTTTCTCTTCCGGATGATTTTGATAATCCACCTCCAGGCCATGAATTAGGAGGCTCAACACAAGTAGGTTATTATGGTAGAGATCGTAGACGTAGGAAATTTGTACCCACTACTGTTGAAAGGATGTTAGAAGGACAACGTGATCAAAGTATTCGCGAAGGTCAAAATCTTTGGGTAAGGAATGCTACGTTAACAACCGTAACTACTGATCGACGAATGCCACACAGAAATCCAGTAGAACCTCAAACTGATATACCTGCGCCAATAGATGAACCTCCGCGCATGGAACAGGCAGAAATGCCCGGATTTGAAGAATCTGTAACTGGACGTCCTCCGAGATCGGCGTGGGACGACGACTATTAATTATTTGGTATTATTGAGGTTATTTCTTCAAAATTCACTCTTCGTAGAGTATACTATGGATACGAGTCCTCATGGCTCAATGGACCCTGAAGTAGATTTGAACAATTTTCATGTTCGAATCACTCCAGGGCAGGGAGAACAACAATTCAGGAGTTATTAATATATGCTCTTGTAGCTCAACGGATAGAGCGTCGGTTTGCGGAACCGGAGGTTAGAGGTTCGATTCCTCTCAAGGGCGCACAGGGGGCGTCGTTCAGTGGTAGGACCCGGGTCTCTCCTAGCACTTCTTGCTAATTTGGTAAAATTAGCCTAGAAGTGCAGGATCCCGAAGTTCTAAGCAGGTCATTGAAAGGGTCTGTGGTGAAATTGGCATCACAGCGGTCTCCAAAACCGCTATTCCAGGTTCGAGTCCTGGCAGACCTGCAAGAACTTCTGGGACAAAACCCGTGACGGGAGTTCGACTCTCTCCGCCCCTGCTCGGATAGGTCAAACTCATATCATTATTCTCCCAATGATATACTTAACTCCATGATACCTATGGATCTCGCAAAGCTTGCTGAAGTAGTAAAAGAATACCTTAAGGATGAATCTTCTGGACATGATTTTCATCATTCTGTCAGAGTGTTAAATAATGCATTACATATCCAAAAATTTGAAGGTGGAGATGAATTCATTATTGGTTCTGTTGCACTGGTTCATGATATATGTCGACCATGGGAGAAGAAAACTGGTAAATCCCATTTTGGTAAAGAAGCTCTCAAGATTATTGGAACAGTTTTAAAAAATGCCAATATTTCATCTACCAAAACTCAGACTATTTTGAGTATTGTTGCTGTTCATGACATATACGACTGGACAGAGAAAATTACTGACAAATCAATAGAACTCCAAATCATTCAAGATGCAGATAACCTTGATGCTATTGGAGCAATTGGGATTGCTCGTACATTCGCATTTGGTGGTTCACATGGTTTAACTATGTATTATCCAGGAGAAAATCTGAAATTCGATAATGACTTTGTTGAGAATCCAGATCACAGGACAACAACTATTGCTCATTTCTATGAAAAACTTTTGAAACTAAAAGATAATATGAATACAAAAAAAGGAAAAGAACTTGCAGAAAAACGACATAAATTAATGGAAGATTTTTTACAAGAGTTTTTTAACGAATGGGAAGGTAACTTCTAACCAACCCCGAGGGTTAGTAAGTTAAAAAATTCTAAAGTAGGTTCATTCAACCCCGAGGGTTAGAAAACCTCTAACACATTATAGTGCTATAATTTCAATATGGATGAGCACACTATTAAGGAAAAGATCGGGAAAATACGTCCACAGGTAATTGGCGTTGTAATAACTCAAAGAGAAAATGAAATCAATCTTTGTCCGATAAATTTTCAAGCTGTTTCAACTATTTATGAAAAACCTCCCAGTGTTTGCATAGGTCTTGATAATAGTAACTACACTCTTGAAACCATTCTCGAAACGAAAGAATTTGTTTATGCTTATCCCTCAAAGAATCAACTCAAAGATACTATTTATTGCGGAACAGTATCCAGACATAATGTTGACAAGCTCAATAATACCAACTTTACTTTTTCTCCTTCTAAAATCATCAAACCTCCGATTCTTAATAATGCAGTATTAAATTTCGAATGCAAACTAATACATTACATTAACCTTGGTCAATTTACCATCGTAGTGGGAGAGATCAAAGAGATATACTCATCAGATAAAACTACTTTAGATAAAATTTATTCATTAGGTGGACAAAAATACGGGATTTTAAAAGACTTCGAAATTCTTCAAGAAGGAAGAAAGTAATTGTAGTAATTTCATTCAATAGTTCATTATCCCCTCCTTCTGATATACTGTCCCTATGATACTTACGAAGTCTGATCCATTTTCTCTGGATGAAATAGAAAAACTCAAAGAGCAATTCAACGTCTACATTAAAACTGTTATTGATATTAAGAAGAGAGTTTGTTCGGCAGGGATGGATCGACACGTTGAAGGTGAAAATATCCTGTTGGAACAGGGTTCAAACCAAGCTGATATTTGGGGCGGAGGGATTGATCTCGCAACAAAGGAAATTGATTACAATTCGTTTATCAATATACGCCCACGCGACAACAATACGAAAAACGATATTCAAAGTGAAAGTATTCGTCTACAATATAAAGAGCTGACAAAATACTTTTTTGAAGAAATTTTATGAACAGTACATCTGTAGACACGGAGATGCTTATTGGGTCATTATCAAATGATCTGTTCCGAGTAGCCACACTTTCACAAAGAGGCTCCACACAAGCCGCTCAACGATTTTTATCTGAAGCAAAACGTTGGGCAAAACCTCTAAAAGACCAGAAGGTTGCTTCATATATTTTAGATATCGCTCAGGACGTTGCAGAAAGAGATGTAAAGGACATCTCAATAGAGTCGGCAGAGAGATATCTTATGTACGGCATCCTTTTACAGAACTACATTTTTCATGTTTATGTTCAGAAATAACTTTATATGCAAAAAAGCGAAATTACTTTAAACAATTTACAGAAACAACTCTCTGAGCGTGAGAGAGACTTACGTATAGAATTTGCTTCTTTAACCAAAAAAGAGAAAGACATTCTCATGAAGACTGTCAAACTACAAGAAGAAGTTGGCGAATTGGCAAATGATATTTTGTCTGTTTTATCGCTCCAACGCAAGTCAAAACTTGAGCATTTTAAAAAGAAAAATCTATATCAGGAATTCGCCGATGTCACACTATCGATTATCGCATTAGCAAATGCACTCGGTGTTGACTTAGATCGAGCAATTAAGGATAAATTAAAAATTATTCTTCAAGAATATTCCAAAGATAAGTGATTGAGATTTGTTATAATATACTATATGTCAGATAAAAAAGGTTCAAAACTTGGTCTTGGAATAGTTCTTGGTACTATCGCTGGTGCGGTTGCTGGCCTATTTCTAGCTCCTAAGCAAGGCAAGCAGCTCCGTAAAGATGCAAAAAAACTTTCAAGTAATTTCATAAATGAAGTAGATAAGATTAAAAAAGAGCTTGCTGATAAGGAGCCAGAAGAAGCTATAAAAATTATCTTTGGAAAAGTAACAGACGAATCAAAAGATCTCTACTTAAAATCTAAAGAACAAGTCGCGACCGGGCTTGCTCAACTTCATGAGAATTATAAGACTATTGGTAAAGCAAAATATCAAAAAGTTGTTTCTGAAGCAGTTGATTCGGTTAAGCAAGACAGTCACATCCCAGATGAGCAATTAAGAAAACTCATGAAATACCTTGAAGGAGATTTCAAAAAACTTACAGCACGAAAACAAGCTGCCAAGAAAAAAACATCTCGCTCAAAAAAAGTCTAAGTTTTTATTCATCAATCAGTCGTCATTAGTTAGTCTTGAACAAGCTTGAACAGTACCCTTAAGCCTTGTACAATACAGGCATGCACAATCTCCCAATTGAGGCGGATTATCCTGCATCTTTCCGTAGGCGTGATGCCGAAGAACTGGCAGCTTTTATTAAACAAGCCAGTTCAGTCGAACTAGTGGGCATGAAGAGAGTCGGAATCAGTAATTTTCTCCGGTTTTTTATCTACAATCCTTTGGTTAAGAAGAGATATTTTGCCACAAGTAACACGTTTTTTATTCCTGTTGATCTGAATGAGCTTATTGAATCTGAGGTATACCCCTTTTGGCTACTTACCTTCAAGCGTGTCTTGGATGCTGTTGAACATGATGGATTTGATGAAAAATTTAGAGACACAGTGAATGCGAGATTCAATCGGGCCATACAGACTCGGGATCATTTTTTAACCATTGATGGACTTCGAAAAACACTTATCGATATTGTTGAATTTGGGTACAAACCGGTATTATTTCTCATTCGGTTTGGCCGCATGAAAGATGCCATAACTCCCGATTTATATCTGAATCTTCAAGGCCTTAGGGATGCAACACATAAAAAACTAGTATATGTATTTACCGGTTTTCGAGAATTAGCGCAGTTACATCGAAAAGTCGTCGAGGAAAACACCACTTCGGTGTTTTATCGCACTATGTATATACGACCGCTAGAGGAAACAGACTCAGACATAATCGCGCAGTCCCTGGAAAAACGATATGGTCTAAAAATTGGCAGCGATATGAAGAAGAAATTGATTGAATTGAGTGGTGGACATGTTCAATATCTTAATATTTGCCTCATTGCCCTTCATGAATACCATATTACTTCCTCGTCGGCGAAGAGTTCTTCATTATCAGTTATAGAGCATGATGAACGCATTGCACTTCAATCGGATGAGCTATTTTCTCGTCTCACGGACTCTGAACAAAAGACTCTGTTATCTGTTATTCGTGGGGAGTTACTTACTTCCAAAAATAACGATCTTCCTTCTTATCTCCTTAAGACAGGCATGGTCAAGGCAGTTAATAGGAAGTACACCGTATTTAGCCAATTTCTGCGCGATCATATTTTAAACATCGACCATACCCGAAGCGAAAATAAAGAACTTTATTTTACTAATAAGGAACATGCCCTTTTCAGTATGCTTAAGAAAAACATGGGTAACATTTGCGACAGAGATGCTATTATTTACAATGTATGGCCGGAATACTCCGAATCTGGTATTTCTGATTGGGCAATTGATAGGCTTGTAGCGAGGGTCCGAAAAAAACTAAAGAGGATGAATTCTGAATTCTCTATAAAAACAATCAGAACTCGTGGTTTTATGCTTATAGAAAAAGGATAAAATATTTTCATTTCTCAATACTCATCTCTTTTATAATTCCAACACCTCTGAAGTCTTTTTCAGAAATAATTTTGAACTTTTTAGTTTCTAGGAATTTTTCTACATGGCGCTCTGGATCAGATATCTCAAAGAGGTATGTATATAGTATGATATGGTTAGATGTTTTTATTAAAGGATTTAGCCTTTCTTCTACGCTCATTTGTGTTATGTTTTGGCTTGTACTTGCTCCGAAATAGTGATCGATTTCTTTGGAATACCATACCATGGGAACAAATGGTGTATTAAATTCGGAAAGTACTATTGCCCCACTCCTTACTTTTTGATCGGTATAAAAGACAGCGTCGCGCCAGTTTTCGCGGTGGTAGTTAGGATTGAGAAGATATGAGAATGAAAAGAGGATATTTAGGGACAGAGCTGTTATTAACAAAATGGGTGGCATGGCCGGGAGGGCTTCCCGACGGAGCGCAGCCGGCCAAGGTAAGCGAGCACCGGCTGGGAAGGAGGCCATGGCAGGCCCCGTTTTGTTTGAAAGAAGTCCTACTACAAGAATTCCATAAAACGCCGGAAGAACAAACTGGATTCTCCATGGTGTACTTGCTGCGATCCATAACCCTCCTATCCACGTAAGAGCGAGTGGAAAAAAGAAATACGAGAGAAGGAAGAAAATCTTACGATTTTCTGTATTAGGTATTAGGTATAAGGTATTACGTATCTTCTTAATAATATTTCCGTTTTTTACTTTTTTAAATTCAAACAATCGAATAAGGGAAAAAAGAAATATGAGTCCTGTAAGTCCTACTACTCCAGCATAAAAAAACCGATTGTCTGGACTAATCATACCTACGGTAAATTTTGCTAGCGTCACACCAGGAAATTTAAGAAAAGCAATGCTACTTACCTCTTTCCAACGCGGCCATATGGAGACAAGACGCTGCGCAGTTTCCAGTTGTTGCATAAATATAGGCAACCATATAATAAAAGGACTAACAGCAAGCCCCAGATGTATAAAATTTTTTTGAACAGATTTTCGGTCAAATAAGATTACATAGAGGACTTGTGACACAAGATTTACAAAAGCGAAATAGTGTGTAAAGATTGCAATTGTAGTAATAATAGTAAATATTTTCCATTTCTTTTTATAAAGCATCATCCATGCAAGGAGCGTCAGAAAAGTCAATAATGAATACATGCGAAATTCCTGTGAAAAATAAATATGGAAAGGTGAAGTTGTCAATAAAAACGCCGTTAGTAAACCTGTCTTTTTATCAAATAATTGTTTAAAAAATGTATAGGCAAGATAGATTGTCAATACAGCAAAAATCACAGAAGGAATACGAAGAAACCACTCACTCGTAATACCAAACTTCATCCAGTAGTGACTTATTGTATAAAAAAGAGGGGGTTGAAAATCTGTTCCCCAATTAACTTGGGACAACCTATGGGTTGATACTACAGCTTGTGCGGTTTCATCCAGCCAGAAAGATTGATTCAAAGATATGAGTCGGAGTGTGAGAGCGAGAAATAATATAAGGTATAATGGAAGTGATTTTTTCACAAGTATATTTTTATTGTATTATAAATGAAAATTCTCTTTATCACATCAAGCTTTA